>CAVIVK010000293.1:0-5524 GCA_963645975.1 Bifidobacteriaceae bacterium
CGCGGAGGATACGCGCGTAACATTAAAACTCTTAAACCACTTCGGCATCCGCCGCCCGCTCATCAGCTATTATGAGCACAACAAGGTGGAGAGCGCCGCCGTTATCCTTCCCCGGCTGCTCGGCGGAGAAAGCTGCGCGCTTGTCTCCGACGCGGGCATGCCCGCGATCTCCGATCCCGGCGAGGAGCTGGTGCGGCTGTGCGGCGAGCACGGCATCACGGTATCGGCAGCGCCCGGGCCGAGCGCGGTCATCACGGCGCTCGCGATGTCCGGCCTTCCGACGCAGCGGTTCACGTTTGAGGGCTTTCTCTCCACATCGAACAAGTCCCGGAAGGAGCATCTGGAAACGCTGCGTCATGAACACCGGACGATCGTCCTCTACGAAGCGCCGCACAAGCTTGTGGAAACACTCGGCGATCTTTACGACGTGCTCGGCGACCGGGACATCGCGCTCGGGCGCGAGCTCACAAAGCTGCATGAGGAGATCGTCCGCACGACGATCGGCGCAGCGCTCGAAAAATACCGTGCCGAACGGCCGCGCGGCGAATTCGTGCTCGTCATCCGCGGCGCGCCGGTCGAAAAGGGACCGCGCCTCCCGCTGGAGGACGCACTCGCGCTCGTGGAGGAATACCGCGCCGGGGGCATGAAGCTCAAGGACGCGGCCAAGCGCGCCGCCGCCGAAACCGGCCAGAGCCGCAACGACCTTTACCACGCCGCGCTCGTGCGCGAAAAGGAAAATGGCGCGGAAGAATAATTTTTCGCTTTCCCTCAGCAAAGAAATATGTTATAATATCATCACAGAAATCCACCACCTACCCGGTTATAAGGAGGCTGCATCTTTTATGGAAAAAAAGCGTATCATCACCATCGGACGTGAATTTGGCAGCGGCGGACGCACCATCGGCAAGGAAGTCGCCGAGCGGCTCGGCATCCCCTGCTACGACCATGAGCTGATCGACCGGCTGGCCGAAGAGAGCGGACTTTCCAAGGAATATATCACCAACGAGAGCGAATACGCCTCCCACAGCAGCTGGACGGCGGTGGCGTTCTCCTCGGTGCGCTCGTTCGGCGTGCCGTCCAACCAGGATTATCTCTGGGCGATCCAGCGCCGCATCATTCTTGAGCTCGGCCAGAAGGAAAACTGCGTGATCGTCGGCCGCTGCGCCGACGCCATTCTCGAAGGCACTGCCGACCTTCTCAAGGTGTTCGTCCACGCCGACTTTGAAAAGCGCGCCAAGCGCATCGTGGAAAAATACGGTGAGACCGAGGAACCGACCGAGAAGCGCCTGCGCGACAAAGACAAGCGCCGCGCGCTCTACTATCAGTTCTACACCGATCTCGAATGGGGCAACATGAACCATTACCACATCATTCTCGATTCCGGCTCGCTCGGCATCGAAAAGTGCGTAGACGTGATTGCCTCGCTCTATTAAATCTTTTGCGGCGCCGGTCTCCGGCGCCGCTTTTGCGCCGATTGACAGGGGCACGCGCGGGTCCTTGTTAATCGACGCTTTGAAAGGACAAACATGGAAATTCGCGTTATAGACAAAGAACACGAAGCCGACATCCGTTTGCCGAACGAGCCGTTTCCCCTCTTCGCACGGATCGTCCCCACGTATGACGGCGCGGTCTGGCGCTGGCGGCGAGAAGCCTTTCCGCCGGAGCAGGTCACGGAGATGTGCTTCCCGGACGAGGCATACGACTTTGACGCCATGGCGGAGAGCGTCTTTCTCGGCGCTTACGAGGATAACCGCTGCGTCGGTCTCGCGGTGTTGCAGCCGTACTACTTTCGATACATGTATCTCATGGATTTGAAGGTATCCAAAAGCTGCCGCGGAAAGGGCGTCGGAAAGGCCCTCATCGAAAAGGCTGGGGAAATCGCCGCAGCGCAGGGCTGCCGCGGCATTTACACCGTCGGACAGGACAACAACGCCGCCGCGTGCCTCTTTTATCTGCGCACCGGCTTTGTCATCGGCGGGCTGGACACGAACGTCTACCGGGGCACGAAGCAGGAAGGAAAAGCCGATATTTTCTTTTATCGCGATACGGCGTCCGACTGAACAAACGCATATATACTCCCAGAGCCGTCCCTTGCGGGACGGCTCTTTTTGCGCAAAAATGCCATCGTGCGCAAATTTGCGCATTGCGTCCATTTCATGAGAATTCGCGAAAATCGACAATTTTCGCCATGGTTTTCTCTCGGAGGGCGATTTAAGATGAAATGTGACGAAGTTTCACCGTCCGCCGAAAGGAGGGGATTCCTATGGCTGTCTATATTGGGCTCATCGCCGCCGGGGCGGCAATGACGATCGAAACATTTCTCCGGCATGCCCTGCTGCGGCGCTGGTACGATCTCTTTCTCGCGCTGCCGGTCTGGCTCGGGTGGTTTCTCGCGGCAACGGCGCTCTATTTTCTGCTGCTGTATCTGCTCTCCCTGACCGTGGACAAGACAAAGCCGGTGCAGAAGAAAAGTTCCTTTTACCGCTGGCTATTAAACGAGACGGCGTGGCTGATTCTGCGTCTTGGCCGGGTTCGGATCGAATGCACCGGACTCGAAAAGCTCCGGGGACTGCCGCCGTTTCTGCTGGTGGCCAATCACCGGTCGAACTTCGATCCGTTCATTGCCATCGCCGCCTGTCCGCGCTCCGAGCTTGCCTATATCGCAAAGCCGGAAATTTTCGATATCCCCATCACGGGAAGCGTTGTACACAAGTGTTTTTTCCTGGCCATAGACAGAGAAGACAACCGCAAAGCGCTCGGGACGATCCTGCGCGCTGCGGCGCTGCTGCGGGATGGCACCGTGTCCATCGGCGTTTATCCGGAGGGGACGCGCAGCAAAACGGGAGAGCTTCTCCCCTTTCGCAACGGCGCGTTCCAGATTGCAAAACGGGCAGGCGCGCCCATTGTGATCGCAAAAACGACCGGCACCGAGCAGATCGCGCACCGCTTTGCACGGAGGCGCACGATCGTCCGGTTTGATATTCTCGATATTCTGGACGCCGGCACTGTCGCGAAGATGACAACGCGGGAGATCGGCGATTACGCCCGCGAACAGATGCTGCAAAGCGAGCCGGCAACACCAACAAAGAAAGAGGCAATCACCGTATGACCTATCATGTTTTCTATAACCCCCACGCAGGAAACGGGCGCGGCACGGATGCCGCGCACAAGCTCACCGCGCTGCTGCCGAACGACAAAGTGCATTTTAACGACATTACGGAAATCGAGGACTACGCCGCTCTTTTCCGCTCACTTCCGGACGAGGATCGCGTTGTGATCGCCGGCGGCGACGGAACGCTCAACCGATTCATCAACGACACCGCGTCGCTCCCGCTCGAACGGAGCATCTACTACTTCGCCACCGGCAGCGGCAACGACTTTCTCACCGACATCGGCGGGAAGGCGGGCGACGCGCCCCGGTGCATCGACCAGTACCTGGCGGAGCTGCCGTCGGTGTATGTAAACGGCATGCATCGCTATTTCCTCAACGGTATCGGCTACGGCATTGACGGCTACTGCTGTCTGGAGGGCGACCGCCAGCGTCAAACCTCCGCGAAGCCGGTAAATTATACGGCCATCGCCGTCAAGGGACTTTTGTTCCACTATAAGCCCACCTCCGCCGTTATCACGGTGGACGGCGTGCGGCATACCTACGACCACGTTTGGCTCGCGCCGACGATGAATGGGCGGTATTACGGCGGCGGTATGATCCCGACGCCGCAGCAAAATCGCCTCGCGCAGCCGCGAAAGCTTTCGGTCATGGTGTTCCGCAGCCCCGGCAAGCTCAAGGCGCTCGCCGTATTCCCGTCCATTTTCAAAGGCGAGCATGTCCGGCACACCGATGTGGTGGAGGTGCTGACCGGGCGGGAGATCACCGTGGAGTTTGACCGCCCCACTCCGCTCCAGATTGACGGAGAGACGGTTCCCGATGTGACAGCCTACCGCGCCGTTGTCTTTGCAAAGGAGGCAGCTGAGGCTGCAAACGCATAATAAAAAGGGGCAGCCGCATATGCTTTCTATGCGGCTGCCTCTTTTATTTCCTTTATTCCGTTGTTTCCTCCCGCAGCTGGCGCAGGCAGTTCCGACAAATCTGCTTGCCCCGGTAGGAGAGAAGATCGCGCGGCGAGCCGCAGAACAGGCACCCGGCGTCATACTTGCGAAGGACGATGGCGTCGCCCTCAATGAAGATTTCGACCGGGTCGCGCACCTCCAGATTCAATGTCCGACGCAGCTCGATCGGCAGTACCACTCGCCCCAGCTCGTCGATTCGCCGGACGATCCCCGTTGATTTCATAGATCCGCACACCCCTTATACGTTTTCTTTTTTCGACAAAATTTTATACTGGCCGATGCGAAAATGCAAGATGAAACCGCTCTGTTTTTTATTGGTAATTTTTTCCGGTCGAGGTCACGCCATGGCTATGTCGTATGTCTGGGTCATCCTTCTTTTTGTATCGGTCGTTTTCGGTGCGCTCACCGGCTCGGCAGGCGCGGTCGGCGCGGCCGCGGTGCAGGGCGCGGAGAGCGCCGTGGAGCTCACGCTCTCGCTCGCCGGGCCGATGATCTTTTATAGCGCGCTTCTCGAAGTTATGGAGCGCTCCGGGCTCACCGAAAAGCTCTCCCGTGCGCTGCGCCCCATATTGGGGCGGCTTTTCCCCTCATCCCGAAAGGACGCGGGGCTCGCCGGAGAGCTCTCCTGCAACGTGAGCGCCAATCTGCTCGGGCTCGGGAACGCCGCCACGCCCGCCGGGATCCGCGCCGCACAGCGGCTGCATGCGCTCTCCGGCAAGGAGGCCGCCTCCGACGAGCTCTGCCGTCTCGTTGTGCTCAACACCGCCTCCATCCAGCTTCTCCCGACAACCGCCGCCGCGCTGCGCTCGGCCTGCGGCGCGGAAAGCCCGTTTGACATACTGCCCGCGGTGTGGATATCGTCCGCGGCGGGCGTCGCCGCGGGACTGCTCGCCGAGCGGCTTTTCCGGAAATCGCCATGAAAATGCTTTTTCAGCTGCTCCCCGCGCTGCTCGCCGTACTCGTCGGCGGATACGCGCTCTTTCGCGGCACGGATGTGTTCTCCGCGCTTACGGACGGCGCTCTTAAGGGGCTGCGCACCGTAGGGCGCGTTGCGCCGGTGCTCGTGTGTCTGCTCCCGGCGGTCGCCGCGCTGCGCGCCTCGGGCGCGATTGACGCTTTCACGGCGCTGCTGCGCCCCGCGCTCGCCTTTCTCGGCATCCCGCCGGAGACCGTGCCGCTCATGCTGCTGCGCCCGATGAGCGGCAGCGGCGCGCTTGCCGTGGCCGGGGACATTTTCACCGCGTGCGGCGCAGATTCCCCCGCCGGGCGCACCGCCGCGGTCATGCTCGGCTCGACAGAGACGACGTTCTACGTTCTCTCCGTCTACTTTGGCGCGGCGGGCGTGCGCAAAACGCGCCACGCCGTCCCCGCGGCGCTCTGCGCCGATCTCGCGGGCTTCCTCGCCGCGGCGTTCTGCGTCAATGTGCTCCATCTATAAAAAATAAAAGGCCCC
>CAVIVK010000294.1:0-5744 GCA_963645975.1 Bifidobacteriaceae bacterium
GAGAATATCGGCGCGGCGATCGACGCGATCAAAGCCGCGGGGAAACTGGCGGCGGTAGCCATCAAACCCGCAACGGCGGCGGAAGCGGTGCTCCCGTGGCTGGATGCGCTCGACATGGTGCTTGTGATGACGGTTGAGCCGGGCTTCGGCGGGCAGAAGTTCATGGCGGACATGCTGCCGAAGATCGAGACGATCCGCGGCTGGATCGAGGCGCGGGGACTCTCCTGCGCGCTGGAGTGCGACGGCGGCATTGACGCGAGCACCGCGCCGCTTGTGAAGGCGGCGGGATGCAGCGTGCTCGTGGCGGGCAGCGCCGTTTTCGGCAAGGCAGACCGCGCCGCGGCCATCTCTTCGATCCGAGGCGTCGATTAACAAGGGCACGCACGTCGGACAGGTAAGTCTTTTCGGAGCTTTTTGCCATTGTTAATCGACGCAAACGCCTGATTTTTTAAGGAGTAATATAGTATTATGGCATCATTCTTTCCGGCGGCTATGGAAAATCTTATCGACGGCTTCGCCTCTCTGCCCGGCATCGGGCGCAAGAGCGCGCAGCGCCTGGCGTTTCATGTGCTCTCGCTCCCGCAGGAGGAAGCGGAGCGCTTTGCCAACGCCGTGCTCGAGGCGAAAAAGAGCGTCCATACCTGCCCGGTGTGCCAGAATCTGACGGACGGCGAGCTGTGCTCTGTGTGTGCGTCCGACAGCCGGGATAAGACGACGATCTGCGTCGTGTCCGAGCCGCGCGATGTGCTCAGCATCGAGCGCAGCCGGGAATACCACGGCGTATACCATGTGCTTCACGGCGCACTTTCTCCGATGAACCGCGTCGGGCCGGACGATCTGCGCATCCGCGAGCTTTTAGAGCGCGTGGCGCAGGGCGGGGTGGAGGAGGTTATCCTTGCCACGAACCCCGACACCGAGGGCGATGCCACGGCGATGTATCTCTCGCGCCTTTTAAAGCCTTTCGGCATCCGCATCACGCGCCTCGGCTTCGGCGTGCCGGTCGGATCGAATCTCGAATACGCGGACGACGCCACCATGCTCAAAGCGCTCGAAGGCCGCCGCGAAATGTGATGGAGGTATAATCCTCCCCAACTGCGAACATAATCCGGTAAGGGCGCGGCCCGTCCGGATACATAAAAATCTTATATTTATCACAGGAGTAACTATTATTTTATGGCACAAAAACTGAAAATCATTCCTCTTGGCGGTCTCAACGAGATCGGCAAGAACCTCACGGCGTACGAGTACGGCCGGGACATCATTGTCGTAGACTGCGGCATGGGCTTCCCGGACGACGATATGTACGGCGTGGACGTCGTCATTCCCGACGTGAGCTATCTTGTGAAGAACAAGAGCCGCATCCGCGGCATGTTTCTCACGCACGGCCACGAAGACCACATCGGCGCTCTGCCGTATGTGATGGATCGGATCAACCCGCCCATTTATACGACGCGCCTGACCGCGGGGCTCGTGCAGCTCAAGCTTCAGGAGCGCGGCCTGCTCGACAAGACGAAGATCGTCACCGTCGAGGCGGGCGAGACGATCACCGCCGGGTGCTTCCAGGTGGAGTTCATCCATGTGAACCACTCGATCGCGGACTCCGTAGCGTTTGCGATCAAAACGCCGATCGGCACCGTTGTCCAGACCGGCGACTTCAAGATCGACGTCACGCCCCTGCAGGGCGAGATGACCGATCTCACGCGCTTCGGCGAGCTGGGACGCGAGGGCGTTCTCGCGCTGCTCATGGATTCCACGAACGTGGAGCGCCCCGGCCACTCGCTCTCCGAGAGCAAGGTGCACGACCGCTTCGACCAGCTCTTCAAGGACTGCGACAAGCGCATCATCGTAACGACGTTTGCCTCGAACGTGGACCGCATTCGCCAGATCATCGATCTCGCCGTCAAGTATAAGCGCAAGGTCGGCATCACGGGGCGGAGCATGGAAAACGTGGTGAAGCTCTGCGTGGAGCTCGGCTACATGAAGGTGCCGGACGGCATTCTTGTGGATATGAAGCGCATCGGCTCCGTGCCGCGCAACAAGCTTGTCATCATCTCCACCGGCAGCCAGGGCGAGAGCATGTCCGCGCTCTACCGCATGGCATTTTCGGAGCATAAGCAGGTGGACATCGGCTCGGGCGACCGCGTCATCATTTCCGCGAGCACCGATCTGCACGTATCGGGCCACGCCTGCCAGGAAGAGCTCAAAATGATGTATGCGCTCGTGAAGCCGAAGTTCTTCATCCCCGTGCACGGCGAGCGCCGCATGCTCCACAAGAGCGGCGATATGATCGTGGGCATGGGTCACGATCGCCGAAACATCATCATCGGCGAGAATGGCCGGGTTATTGAAATGACCGCCAAATCCGCCAAGCTCGGCGCGACGGTTCCTTCGGGGCGCGTGCTCGTGGACGGCATGGGCGTGGGCGATGTCGGCACCGTGGTGCTGCGCGACCGCAAGCTCCTTGCGGACGAAGGCATGGTTGTCGTCGTGATGACGCTCTCGGCGGAGAACGCGCAGCTCATCTCGGGCCCGGACATCATCAGCCGCGGTTTTGTTTACGAAAAGGAAAACGACAAGCTCATCGATGAGCTGCGCCGCGTGGCGATGGAGAGCATTGCCTACTGCGAGGATAACGGCATCACCGACTGGGCGAGCATCAAGAGCCGCGTCAAGTCCGGCCTTTCCGGCTATCTCTTCAAAAAGACCCGCCGCAGCCCGATGATTTTGCCGATCATCATGGAAGTATAAAGGCTCCTTTGTGCAAAGAGAGCTGTCAGCGAAGCTGACTGAGGGATTGTTCCCTCGGAAAATATAGAAAAAGGAGACTCTCGCCATGGCTCTGCCGTACTGCATCCCGTATTTCGACGCTCACTGCGATACTCTGACGAAGTTCAACTCCCTGCGCCAGAGCAGCCGGAACCACATCGACCTTCTGCGCCTGCATCATTATGCCCCCGCTGCGCAGGTCATGGCGATCTGGGCGCCGCCGGGGTTTGACGGCCCCGTGGCCTTTCGCCGCATCATGCTCACCGTCGAGCGCGAGCTGAAGGAGAACAGCGATCTCGCCGCGCTCTGCACGAGTGTAGAGGAAGCCGACGCCGCCGCGAAAAACGACATGGTGGCGGTGTTCCTTTCGGTCGAGGGCGCAAACCTCCTTCGGTGCAGCGTTGCGGGTCTGCTCGATGCCTACCGCCGCGGTGTGCGCATGGTGACGCTCTGCTGGAACAAGGATAACCGCCTGTGCGGCTCGGCGATGGATACCGGCGCGGGACTCACCGCCGACGGCCTCCGGTTTGTGAACGCCTGCTGGGAAAAGGGCGTCGCGGTCGATCTCTCCCACGCTTCGGAAAAAACGTTCTGGGACGTGATGCGCATCGCAAAGCGCCCGGTGCTGTGCAGCCACTCGAACGCGAAGTCCGTGTGCGACCATCCGCGCAATCTGACCGACGCGCAGATCAGCGCCATCGTCCACAACGAAGGCTGCATCGGGCTGAATCTCTGCCCGGCCTTCCTCGGCCAGGGAAAGAATATGGACGCCGTGCTCGCGCACATCGATCATTTCCTCTGCATGGACGCACGCGAAAATCTTTGCCTTGGCACCGACTTTGACGGCATCGAGGACTTGCCGGAGGGCATCACCGGCGTGGAGAGCATGGAGGAACTCTATGAGCAGATGCTTGCCCACCGCTTCAGCGAAGCGCTTGTGCAGGACATCTTCTTTAACAATCTCCACCGTTTTCTGGGGGAAGCGCTGTGAACATACAGATCTTCGGCAAGAGCAAATGCTTTGATACGAAAAAGGCCGAGCGGTATTTCAAGGAACGCCGCATCAAATACCAGTACATCGATCTCAACCGCTACGGCATCAGCCGCGGCGAGCTGCAAAGCGTGAAAAACGCCGTGGGGCTCGATAATCTCGTAGACGAAAAGCACCCGGACGCGGCGCTGCTGCGCTATCTCGCCCGCGCGGACGATAAGCTCGAGCGCATTTTGGAAGACCCCACGCTTTTGAAAACGCCCATCGTGCGAAACGGAAAACAGGCCACCGCCGGGTACTGCCCGGATGTGTGGAAGGACTGGCAATAACGAGAAAAGACGCTGTTCCCGAAGCTGTGGAGCGGCGTCTTTTTGCGTCTTAAACGAAACTTAAGAAATTCCCGTCTTTATTATTAAGGGCGGGAATGCTATGCTGTAGCTGTAAATGAGAGAGGGGAAGAGCCATGTACAAAATACTCATCTGCGACGACGAGCGCGATATCCGAAACGCGCTGCGCATCTATCTTACGAGCGAGGGCTACGCCGTCTGTGAGGCCGACAGCGGTCTAGCGGCGCTCGAGCTCATGCAGCGCGAGGAAGTACAACTCGTGCTCATGGACATCATGATGCCCGGCATGGACGGCATGACCGCTACGGCAAAGCTGCGCGAGCAGAGCAACGTTCCGGTCATCCTCATCACCGCCAAGAGCGAGGACAACGATAAGATCCTCGGCCTTACCGTCGGCGCGGACGATTATATCACAAAGCCCTTCAACCCTCTCGAAGTCCTCGCCAGAGTCAAGGCGCAGCTCCGGCGCTATGCGCAGCTCGGCGGCATGCCGGAGAAAAACACCGCGCTCACGCTCGGCGGCATCGCCATGGACGATGAGCGCAAGAGCGTCACGCTCGACGGCGAGGAGGTAACGCTCACCCCGACGGAGTACGACATTCTCCGTCTCCTGCTCGAAAACCCCGGCAAGGTGTTTTCGAGCGCCGATATCTACCGGCGCGTCTGGAAGGACGAACCGTTTTCCGCGGAGGGAACGGTGCCGGTGCACATCCGCCATCTGCGCGAAAAGCTGGAAATCGATCCGGCGAACCCCCGCTATCTGAAAGTGGTGTGGGGCAAAGGCTATAAGCTGGAGGAAATGAAAAAATGAAAAAGCTTACGCATAGCGCGGCGGCGCGCGCCGTCGCTTTTATCCTGTGCCTGCTCTGCGGCATTACGGCGCTGCTCAGTGCCGCGGGGTATTATATGACCCGCATCGACCGGGACGATACGCTCCCCGAGCCGGACTGCGTGTCGGTGTATCAGAGCGGCATCTGCGTTCTGCTCAACAACACGCTGCTGACGGAACGGTATACCGGCGAATTCCCCGCGCTGCCCTCCGGCTACTCCTATGTAGCGACGGATACGGTCACCGGCGAGGTGCTGTACGACGGCCGGACGAAAAACGCCGTGCCGCTCGGCATTTCCGGCGGGTATTCCATCGGAGTCAGCTGGATCGATGCGCAGGCGTATCTCGAACCGAAGCAGACGCCCGGCGAGGAGCTTTCTCTGCTCCGCTCCTCGGTCGGCACGATTCTGAGCTACCAGAATACCTACCTCCCCGTGGGTATCGTCACGGCGGCGCTGTGCATCGCGCTCTTCGTTTTTCTCATGGCGTCCATGGGCAAAACGCCGGATGGCGTGAAGCTGCGCGGCATCCACCGTGTACCGGTCGATCTCTTCCTTGCCGCGGCGCTGGCGGCGGTGGCCATTCCGATAAATTTCTATTACGACTCCGGCTTCTCGGGAAATCTCCTGCTCTATAATCCGCTCTGGACATGGATACTGCCGGGAACGCTTGCGGCGCTCTGGATCGGCTTTGTCGTGCTGCTCACGCTCTGCACAGTCTCCGCGCGGCTTCGCGCCGGGAAGTGGTGGAGAAACAGCATTATCTATATCGTCTGCCGCTTCGTATATCGTGCCGTGCGCGGTCTTGTCC
>CAVIVK010000295.1:0-2256 GCA_963645975.1 Bifidobacteriaceae bacterium
TTTTCTCACCATTCCATGCATTTCAGGCTTGACTTTTAATAGTTAGTCTTTCGTTGCATTAAAACGGATGGGAATATCAATAAGAACTTATTTCAAGACTTGCGTCGTCTTGGCCTTTTTCAATCGAACGGATTTCGGCGTAGTATCCGTAATCGTCGTTCACGTGGACGTATACGCGCTCTCCCACCTTGTGGCCAATCACGGCCTCGCCGAGCGGGGATTCCTTGCTGATGAGCCCCTCAAGAGCGTTCTGCCGGAGCGTCGTCACGAACCGGACGGTCATCTCCTCATCATCGTCCTCCAGATACAGCACAACGCGGTCGAAGAGGCCAACCTCGTCGGCACCAGATTTCGCGTCAATCACAACGGCGGAAGCGAGCATCTGTTTAAGATAGCGGATGCGGCTCATATTCTTGCGCTGTTCGGCCTTCGCGGCCTTGTACTCAAAGTTTTCGCTCAGATCGCCGAACGAGCGGGCGACCTTCACATCCTCGAGAATCTTCGGCATAAGCACCTCCTCGCGCTCGCGAAGCTCCTCGCGCATTTTCTGCATATCAACGGCAGTCAGTTCGTCGTGCATGGGTTATTTGGCCTTCTTTCCGTTAAAGCACCGCCGGATGCTCTCCTTCGTGGGGAAGAGGAACGGCGTGGTGTCCTTGTAGGCGTTATACCCGCGCATGAGCACGGGGAAAACGTTGATATCCTCATACATTGCCAGCAGCAGGCCGCACACGCTGAAGATTGTGGCGTACCAGGGATCAAAGTTCGCCGCCGGGATGAGCAGCAGACAGAAAAAGAGCATCACCCAAACGCTCGGATGGCGGCAGAGCGCATACGCCCCCGTTGTTACAAGCTCCTTTTCCCACCAGCGCTTCTTGGGGTCTTTGTTCTTCCAGTTGGTGCGTCCGCCGGTGATGAAGGTGAGGTAAATGAGCAGCACAAAAAAGCCGAGCGCCAAAATTCCGGCGATGATGCGCACCGCCGCGGGCAGGGAGTTGGCCTCCGAAAGTCCCGGAAGAACGGTACTGAAAAACGCGAGACCAATGAGACCGGCGCCGACGGTATAGAGCGACTGCATGCGGTCGTTGTTGTGCGAAGTGTTGTTGAGATCGTAGAGGATGATGCTGACATAGCCCAGCACGCCGCAGACGAGAGGGCTCAGTCCGTCAAAGAGCATAGGAAATTCTCCTTTTCTATCGAGGCGGATTTATCCCTCTTACTATACCATATTCTGCCGCGGAAAAGCAATACGGATCAGAGTACCTCTTCCGGCACGGCGCGGGCGAGAGCGCGGTTGGTGTAGCGCGCGTCGTCCGTCACTTCGCGGTATACGTGCAGCCAGTCCGGGAGAGATATGGGCTCGTTTTCGCTGTGCAGCTCGCATTCGCAGAAAGCGCGGTCCTTCCAGAATGGAAATACGTCGATTTCCAGCGTGTGCCCATCGAACGGCACGAGATAGCGTATCTTTTCGATGGTGCGCAGCGCCTCGTCGCGCTCTAAAAGCAGCGCTTCGTATTCCGCGGCGGATATTTCGCGCTCGCGCTCGATGCGTGTGACGGCGGTGACGCGCGTTTTTTCCGTATAGAAAAACCGCTCCTCCGTGCCGCAGCGGGTGCGGCGGATGCGGCGGCCTGCGCCGGAAGAACCGGGGCGGAGATACACCTGCTCGATCGCAAGGCGCTTTATGCTTTTTTCCTCGAGCAGCGCCGTGTCCGGCGCCGCGATGAGATATTTCCGCTCGATCTCGAGTGGGAGATTGGTTTCGCTCATAAAAGGGTTTCCTTTCATTAAAATCAAAAGCCTCCCTCAAAGAGGGAGGTGGCAAAAGCGAAGCTTTTGACGGAGGGGGAGAAGTCTTGCTACGCGGAAAACACGCTTTTTCTCTCCCTCAGTCAGCTTCGCTGACAGCTCCCTCGTCAGAGGGAGCCTTTAGTATATCACAGCTTCGTCTGCAAATTCATCAGCATCTCGGTGAGCGCGCCGCAGGTTGCGGTCTCGCGGGCACCGATGGTGCCGTCGTCGTGTGCGGCGATCGTGCCGGACTGCATCGCCCAGAGCATCGCCTGCTGCGCCCACGAGCTGACGGAGCTGCCGTCGCTCCACGCGGCGAGATCGCCCGCGGCGGAGGTGTCCGCGCCGCGCAGCGCGGCATAGCGGCAGAGAATCACGGCGGTCTGCTCGCGGGTGACCGGCTCATCGGGACGGAACGTGCCGTCGCCATAGCCGACGATCAGCCCGCTTTGCGCTGCCCAGCGG
>CAVIVK010000296.1:0-11607 GCA_963645975.1 Bifidobacteriaceae bacterium
TTTCGTGCCTTCCGGCGCGGTGACATAGAACTCCGAAATGGCGCTGCCGCTCTGGGGATACTGGCGCGTGAACGAGGTGAAGGGGATGTAGACCGTGGCCATGCGGCTGCTGCTGTAAACGAGCGAGGTTTTCTCGCCGAGCACGCCGACGATGGTATAGCGCATGCCGTCGATGGAAAAGTCCTCGCCCACGCAGTCGGTATAGCCGACAATCTGCTCCGCGGCCTGCGTGGAAAGGACACACACGCGGCTCGCGTTATCGACGTCTGTATTTTTGAGGAAGCGGCCGTATTCGACCGTGAGGCCGTTGATGTCGGCATACGCCGGCATCGTGCCGATAAGGTCAATGTCGTCGCTCGAAGAACCCGCTTTGCCTTTGGCGTTGCCGCGGTTAATGGGGGCGACGGCTTCAACGTTCTCGTTTTCCTGCGCCCACTTTTTAAGGTCGTTGACGGTGAGAGAGCTTCCAACCTCCTGCCGCCAGACGTAGGCATCTACGTAGTTGCTGCCGAGGCTGGCCACCTCGTCCGTTACGGTGCTCGTAGCACCGTTTACGAGACTGACGAGCACGACGAGCGCCATGACGCCGATGATGATGCCGAGCATTGTGAGCGCGGCGCGCATCTTGTTCGAACCGATGCTGCGCAGCGCCATTTTAAAGGAAGATATCATAGCTGCACCTCCGTGACGCGCCCGTCGAGAATGTGGATGCTCCGCTTGGCCTGACGGGCGATGTCGTTGTCGTGCGTGATGAGCACAACGGTGTTTCCCTGCTCGTGCAGCTCATGGAGGATGTCCATGATCTCGCGGCTGGTTTTGGAGTCAAGGTTGCCGGTCGGCTCGTCTGCAAGCAGGAGCGAGGGCTCCGTTACGAGCGCGCGGGCAATCGCCACGCGCTGCTGCTGGCCGCCGGAGAGCTCTGTCGGCAGGTGCTTGGCGCGGTGGGAGAGTCCCACGCGCTCGAGCGCCGCGGCGACGCGCTGCGCCCGCTCCGCCGGTTTTACACCGCGGTAGACGAGCGGAAGCTCCACGTTTTCCTCCGCGGAGAGCTTGGCGATCAGGTTAAAATTCTGAAAAATGAAGCCGATCTTCTGGTTGCGGACGCGGGCGAGCTGCTTTTCGCTGTAGTCCTCAATGGGGATGCCGTCGAGCCGGTAGGTTCCGGCGTCCGCCACGTCCAGACAGCCGATGATGTTCATCAGCGTGGATTTACCGCTGCCGGAAGGGCCGATGACGCTCACAAACTCCTTCGGGAAAATGTGCAGCGTCACATGGTCGAGCGCGTGGACGCGCTCCTCGCCGATCTGGTAGACCTTGGAAACGTCATGTAAATCGATCATAGCGTTATCCTTCCACCGGCGTGCTGACGATTTCCGAGCCACCGTCCTCGGCGAGGACTGCGTCGCCGCCGGAGGAGAGCGTGACATCCTCGCTGCCGTCCTCGACCCACGCATCGCCGCCGCTCGCGTCGCCGTCCGTGCCGTAGTAATAGGCATAGGGATCGTAGGCTTCCTGATAGTATACGGTCTGTCCCTCGGCGAGACCTTCGGTGATCTCCACCATGCCGCCGCCGGTGAGACCGGGAATGACGGCCGTTTCGCCGCCGAGCGTGCCGGTGGCGGGGTCATACGTCGTATAGACAAAAGAGCTGTCGCGCGTCTGGCGCAGCGCCTTTTCCGGGATGAGCAGGGCGTTGTCCACGCCCTCGATGCGAATGAGCGCTTTGGCGGTCATACCGGGGAGCATACGGGAATCTTTGTCGAGCGTGATCTCCACTTTGTAGCTTGTGATGCCGTAGCTGCTCTCGGCCGAGCGCTCCACCGCCGTCACGACGCCGGAGAATACCTCATCGCCGATGGTGCTCACGGTGATCTGCGCCTTTTGCCCGTTCTGCACGGAGAGAATGTCCGTTTCATCCACGCTCACGGTGAGCTTCATGCTCGTATCGGACGAGAGCGTGAGAAGCTTCGTTTCGCCAGTCGCGTCGGTGCCGCCGGAGGAATCCGAGCCGCCCGCCGACACATAGCCGCTCGACGAGCCGCCGTAGACCATGCCGTCGCTGTAGGGATCGGTGTCCGTGCCGTCGGAGCTGCCGGAGGTCTTGTCGCTGTAGTCAATGGAGGAGATGGAGCCGTCAAACGGCGCCGTCACCGCCCCGGCGCTGTACATGCCAAGCAGCGCCATGAGATCTTCTTCCTTCTCGCGGCGCTCTTTGAGGACGGACTCGTAGTTCGCGCTGTAAGCCGTGTCGCGCAGATTGAAGAGATAATTGCCCGCGTACACCTGCCGGTTCTCGGCGATGTTGACGTAGGAAACAACGCCTGCATAACCGGTGATGCGCAGCGGATTGTGAATATAGAGCGTCCCTTCGCCAAGGGCGTTTCCGTCGGCATCCTGCACGCTGGCTTTGGCATCCGCCGCCGGGCCGTTATCGGTGATGAGAATCGTTGCCTTGCCGCTCTGGATCTTGTCCACCGTGCCGGGGTACGTCTTCTCATCCACGGTCACGCTGACCTTGTCGCCCGCGGCGAGAGAGCCGGCATCGATGTCCGCGGCCATGTACCCGTCGAGCGAGAGCACCGCAAGAGCGCCGTGCTCCATCATGCAGGCGGCGACGTCGTCGTCCTTCTGCGCATAGACGATCTTCACACGGCCATTCACGCCGGTGGCTATGTACGGCTGCACCGTTTCGCCGGAGGCGCTGCGCAGCTGCTCGTCGAG
This sequence comes from Bifidobacteriaceae bacterium, assembly GCA_963645975.1. GTDB lineage: Bacteria > Bacillota > Clostridia > Oscillospirales > Oscillospiraceae > Apopatocola. Next base: position 2,722 of record CAVIVK010000296.1, read on the forward strand.
CTTGTCGAGCTCAGCCTGCACATCGCTCAGCGCGCCCATGACGGAGGAGAGCTCCACCGTGGCGAGCGCGTCGCCCTTTTTCACGGTCTCGCCCGCTTTTACGAGAATTTCGTCGAGCTTCACGCCCTTGGGCAGAACGATCTGCTGTGTGTCTGCGTCGGTGAGCATGCCCGAGCCGGAGACGGTTGTGCTGATGCTGCCGGTTGTGACGGTCGCCTCACTCACGGTCGGCGTGTTCATGCTGCCGACGGCTTCGCGAACCTTTTTCTTCGCCGCGCGCACGCCAAAGAAAATGGCGAGGGCGAGTACCACAAGGATCGCCACCGTCACGATGATGCGGCGGCGCTTTTTGCGCTGCTTTTCGCGCTGGAGCGATTCGAACAGCGCCTGATCCCGATCCCCGGTCGGTTCCGGGGCGGACGTTACATTCTTTTCATCCATGGTTTTTCTCCTAAATCCTGTGATTTTCCGGAATGGATACCTCTTAGACGCACGGGAACCGGATTCGGTTCTGTTGTGCGGGTGACAATATGGTAACAAACCCCGCTTTAAAAATAAAGCGAGGTTTGTTTAAGACTTTATTAAATAAAATAGGATAATCACTTCACGACAACGTTTTCCCTGCCGCATTTCTCCTCCAGCTCGGCGACGAACGCCGGGTGGATGAGGCATGGCGCGCCGAGGCGCTTTTTTGTATCCTCCATGTAGAGAACGATCCGCTCGTTTCCGGGAAACATCGTGAGCAAGAGCTTCACTCTCCGGCAGAGCGGGTGATCCGCGCTCGGAATGCGTACATAGAGCGTGCGCGGCTTCCCGTCCGGCTTCGCCGCCGGAGGAGCGGCTGGCGCGGCGGTGCGTCCCGGCACGTCCAGATCGGAGAGCGGGCGGATGGAATCCACCATGAGCTGCGGCTCTTTCTCGTCGCGCAGCGAGATTTTCCCGCGCACGAGGAGCGGCGCTGCGTCCTGCACATAGCTGCCGCCGGCATCGAGCGCGCGCTGAAACGCCAGAAGCTCCATGGAACCGGTATCGTCCTCAAGCTGGATATAGCTCATGAGCGTGTTATTTCGCGTTGTGCGCGTTTTGTAGCTCGCCACGACGCCCGCAATCAGAACTTCCTGTCCGTCGCGGAAGCGCTGGGGGGCTCCCTCGGCAAAGTCGTTCAAAATTGCGCCGATAGCGACCGCGCCGACGTCGCGTGCCCGGTCGCGATAATCGTCCATCGGGTGACCGGTGAGATAGAGACCCGTTGTCTCGCGCTCCATCGTCATGAGTTCCTGCCGCGTAAATTCCGGTACGTCCGGCAGCGGGATGGTGCGGACGTTCTCACTTTCGGAATCGTCGCCGCCCATGCCGAAGAGATCGAGCTGCCCGGCAATATTTTTGCGGCTGTCGGCGGTGACGCTCTCGATGATCGGCCCCGAGGCCGTGAGCAGCGCGCGGCGTTTGAAGCCGAGCGAATCGAACGCCCCGGCTTTGATGAGCGACTCCACGGCGCGGCGGTTTAAGTCGCGCGGCACCATCCGGCGGCAGAACTCGTCGAGCGTGCGGAACGGCCCGCCGCTCTCGCGCTCGGCCTTGAGCTCTTCAATGAAGCCCCAGCCGATGCCCTTGATGGCAACAAGACCGAAGCGGATGTTCTCGCCCGCAACGGTGAAGTCGGCGTCCGACTCGTTCACGTCCGGCGGCAGGAGCTTTATGCCCATGTCGCGGCACTCGGCGATATACTCGGCGACCTTTGTGCTGTTATCGAGCACGCTTGTGAGCAGCGCCGCCATGTATTCGCGCGGGTGGTGGCATTTCATGTACGCCGTGCGGTACGTGACGAACGCATACGAAACGGCGTGCGCTTTGTTGAAGGCGTAGTTTGCGAAGTCGACGATCTCGTCGTAAATGCTGCCCGCGATCTCCTCCGGTACGCCGTTCGCAACGCAGCCGGGGATGTTCCGCGCCGGATCGCCGTGGATGAAGGCGACGCGCTCAGCGTCGATGACGGCGTGCTTCTTCTTGCTCATCGCGCGGCGGATGACATCCGCCTGGCCGAGCGAGTATCCGGCGAGCTCCCGGAACACCTGCTGCACCTGCTCCTGGTAGACCATGCAGCCGTAGGTGACGCCGAGGATCGGCTCCAGCTTCGGGTGTTTATACCGAATTTTCTCCGGATGCTGGCTGCATTCGAGAAATTTCGGGATGCTGTCCATCGGGCCGGGGCGGTAGAGCGCGATGACGGCGGTGATGTCCTCGAGAGATTTTGGCCGCAGCGCGGCACATACGCCCGTGATGCCCGCCGATTCAAGCTGGAATACGCCGGAGGTCTTGCCCGCGGCGAGCATGTCGAACACCGCCGGATCGTCCATCGGGATGGTGTCGATGGAGAAGTTCGGCTCCTTACGCCGGACGAGCTTGGCCGCGTCCTCGAGCACTGTGAGGTTGCGAAGGCCGAGAAAGTCCATTTTCAGAAGTCCCAGCTCTTCGAGCGTTGTCATCGTGTACTGCGTGACGGGGTTGCCGTCGTTCGTGGCGAGCGGGACATATTCGTACACCGGCCGGTGCGTGATGACGACGCCGGCGGCGTGGGTCGAGGCGTGGCGCGGCATGCCCTCCAATGCGCGGGCGGTGTCGATGAGGTTTTTGACTTTCTCGTCGCTCTCGTACATGTCTTTGAGGGGCTTCGAGAGCTTTAAAGCCTCGTCGAGCGTCATGTTGAGCGCGCCCGGGCCGCTCGGCACCTGCTTGGCGACGGCATCCGTTTCCGCGTAGCTGATGTTCAGCGCGCGGCCGACGTCGCGAATGGCCATGCGCGCGGCCATCGTGCCGAAGGTGACGATCTGCGCGACGTGATCTGCGCCGTACTTGCGCGTTACATAGTCGATAACCTCTCCGCGGCGGCGGACGCAGAAGTCCATGTCGATATCGGGCATGCTCACGCGCTCGGGGTTGAGAAACCGTTCGAAAAAGAGCGAGTACCGGATCGGGTCAACGTCCGTGATGCCGAGCGTATAGGAGACCATGCTGCCCGCGGCGCTGCCGCGCCCCGGGCCGACGGGGATGCCGTGGCTCTTCGCATAGTGGACAAAGTCCCAGACAATGAGGAAGTAATCCACAAAGCCCATGCGGTGGATCATGTCAAGCTCGTACTGAAGCTGCGCTTCCATTTCCGGCGTGCCGCTCTCACCGTAACGTCTCTTGTATCCCTCACGGCAGAGGCGCGAGAGATAAGCGAAGCTGTCCGTTTCGCCCTCCGGGAGCTTGTATTCCGGCAGGTGATAGTGGCCGAATTCAAAATCATAGTGGCAGCGCGCGGCGATCTCCTCGGTGACGTCTGCGGCCTGCGGCTCTTCGGGGAAGAGCGCACGCATCTCCTCCTCGCTCTTGAGATAGAGCTCGGGGGAGGAGAATTTCATCCGGTCGGGATCGTCCACGGTCTTGCCGGTCTGGATGCAGAGCAGGACATCCTGATTGCGGGCGTCTTCCTTATTAATATAATGAGCGTCGTTCGTCACGACGAGCGGGATGCCCGTTTCACGGGAGAGACGGCGCAGCCCAAGCGCGGCCTTGCGCTCATCGGGAATGCCGTGATCCTGGATTTCCAGGAAAAAGTCCTCGCCGAAGAGCTCGCGCAGTTCGAGCGCTTTTTTCTTCGCGCCCTCGTAATCGTCTGCGACGATGTGCCGGGAGAGATAGCCCGCGAGACAGCCGGAAAGGCAGATGAGCCCTTCGGCATGCTCATGCAGGAGCGCCCAGTCGATGCGCGGCTTGATGTAAAAGCCGTCTGTGAAGCCGCAGGAGACGAGATAGCAGAGGTTGCGGTAGCCGACGTCATTTTTGCACAGAAGGATGAGATGGGAATACTCGTTGTCGATGCCGTGCTCGCGGTCGAAGCGGGAGCGCGGCGCAACGTACACCTCGCAGCCGATGATCGGGCGGATGCCCTCGGCGAGGCACGCGCGGTAGAAAGAGACCGCGCCATACATCACGCCGTGGTCGGTGACGGCGAGTGCCGTTTGCCCCAACTCCTTGGCGCGGTGCGCCAGCTCCTTGATGCGGCAGGCGCCGTCGAGCAGGGAGTATTCCGTATGCACGTGCAGATGGACAAAGCCCATATTAGTCTCCTTTGTATTCGAGCAGTTTCTTCAGCCGGTGGCTCATGCAGCTTTTGGACACCGGGGGGCTGGCGAGCCGCGCGAGATCGGCGAGACTCGACTCGGGGTTCGCGATGCGCAGCATGGCCGTTTCCTGCAAAACATCCGGGAGCGCGTCAAGCCCGTATTTCCGGTCAAGCTCGCGGATGGCGTCAAGCTGCTCCTGCGCGGCGAGAACGATTTTGTCGGCGTTGGCGCTGTCGCAGTTGACGCGGCGGTTGACGGCATTCCGCATATCCTTCTGCATCTTCGCCTGCATGACGCCCATGGCAGCGAGCGGCGCGCCAATCGTTGTGAGCACGTCTTCAATGGCTTCGGACTGCTTGAAATAGGTGATGTAACCGCCGCCGCGCGCGGCGTCCTTTGGTGCAAAGCCCATTTCCAGCATGAGGCTGAACGCCTCGCGGCTCACGCTCGGATGGCTTGTGAGGAGTTCCATGTGGTAGCGCTTGTCCGGGTCAGTCACGCTGCCGCCTGCGAGGAACGCCCCGCGAAAGAAGCTCTGCCGGCAGCAGTCGGTTTCGAGCATGCCATAGTTGATGTGGTGGGAAACGGCGCTCTCCTGCCCAAAGACTTCCAGGATCGCGAGGATCTTTTCCGGCGCAGTAATGAGAAACGTGCGCTTGCCCGCCGCGCCCTCTGGCGGCACATGGTCAAACGAGAGCGAGAACGCGCGCCGGAAAAGCTTCGGAAGGCGCTGGGCAAAGGCCTCGTTTGTCGTGATGATGCGGATCTCCCGCCGGTCGAGCGTGTGGCAGTATAAAAGCACGCCGTAGGCCTCGGCTCGCGCGCAGCAGGTGCGGTTGAGAGGGACGCGGCACAGCTCATTTTTGGCTTCGGACGAAAAGGACATGGGAAAAACCCCTTTGTGTGTTTATCCGTAAATGCGGGTGGGGGAGGCTTCACGGTAAAGATCGCGCAGCGCCGCAGCGAGCGCGGCGGGATCGTGGCGCACGAGCGCCTTTTGCCAGAGCGCCACGGGCGCGTACCGGACGGTGACGCCGAGCGCGGCGAGCGCTTTCTCGTCCGCCGTGATGGGGACGGCGCCTTCGCGGAGATACCCCTCCTGCGCTTCGGGCGGGATGGGGAGATCGTTTACCAGCGTATAGTCGAAAAGCCCTTCGCCGCCGTGGTCGAAGAGCGCGCGGACGTGGTCGACGGCGGTATACCCCGCGGTCTCGCCGGTTTGGGTCATAAGATTCATAACGTAGACCTTCACGGCGTCCGATTCGTGGATCGCCTCGCGGATGCCGGAGACGAGAAGGTTCGGGATGACGCTTGTATATAGACTGCCGGGGCCGAGCACGATGAGATCGGCCTCGCGGATGGCGTCGAGGCAGGCGGGAAGCGCCGCCGGGTGCTCCGGCGAGAGATACGCCCGCACGATGCGCCGCGTGAGATCTTTTTTGTATTCGGCGATCTGCGATTCGCCCGTGACAGTCACGCCGTCGTCAAAATCCGCGAGAAGCTGCACATTCTCGTTCGTGACCGGCAGCACGCGCCCGGTGATGGCGAGCACCTCGCTCATGCGCGCGACGGCCTCGTCGAATGTATCGCACATGCCGTTGAGCGCGGCGAGAAAGAGATTGCCGAAGCTCTGGCCGCGCAGCGCGCCGTCCTGGAATCGATAGGCGAGCAGCGCCTCCATCGTCGGCTCGGTGTTTGCAAGCGCCTGCAGACAGTTGCGGATATCGCCGGGCGGAAGCATGCCGAGCTCCTGCCGGAGCACGCCGCTGCCGCCGCCGTTGTCCATCACGGTGACGATGGCGGTGATGGACGGCGAAATGCGCTTCAAGCCGCGCAGCATGGTGGAAAGCCCGGTGCCGCCGCCGATGGCGGCGATCTTAATGTCCGGGCGGCGGGAAATGCGTTTTTTCATTGTTCGTTTACCCTCGCGAGATCGCGGCAGACAAGCCGCGCGTTCTGCCCCTGCTCGAGCAGATGATCCGTGAGCGCGCGTGCCACGGAAATGCTCCGGTGCCGCCCGCCGGTGCAGCCAACGGCCACCGTGAGCGCGGGCTTCCCTTCCTCACGGAAGCGCGGAAGCTGAAAATCGATGAATGTCGTGAGCAGCCGCATATATTCCGCCGTGTCCGGCTGCTGCATGACGAAGTCGTATACCGGCTGATCGAGCCCGGAGAGATCTTTCAGCTCTTCTATATAATAAGGATTCGGTAAAAACCGCACGTCCAGCACAAGATCGGCATCGATGGGAATGCCGTATTTGTAGCCGAAGGCGACCACGTTGATCGGAAGCTTTGCCTCGCCGGACTCGGTGAACAGGCGGCAGAGCTTCTTGTGCAGCTGCGCGAGCGTGAGATTTTGGGTATTTATAATGTAGTCGGCGCGGTCGCGCACCGGCTGCATGAGCGCGATCTCTTCGCGCAGTGCGGCCTGCACCGTTTTGCCCGGTTCCGCGAGCGGGTGGCGGCGGCGCGTTTCCTTATAGCGGCGGACGAGCGTGCTCTCCGGCGCTTCAAGGAACAGGATGCGGAACGTGCAGTCGAGCGCGCGCAGCGAATCGAGCGCGTGGAAGAGCTGCTCAAAGCTCTCGTGCGCGCGCACGTCCGTGACGAGGGCGACCTTCGTGAAGCGCCCCTGCGAGGCGATGCAGAATTCCGCGAACGGCTGCAAAAGCGCCGAGGGCATGTTGTCTACGCAGTAATACCCCAGATCCTCCAGAAAGTGCGCGGCCTGCGTTTTGCCCGCGCCCGAAAGACCGGTGACGATCAGAAATTCCATAGTATGATTATCTTTCTTTATTTATTCGCGGATGATCTTGACCTCCGGCTCCAACTCGATGCCGGACGTGCGGAACACCTCGTTTTGGATATGCTCGATGAGGCGGAGCACATCGTCAAAGCTCGCCCCGCCGTGGTTGACGACGAAGCCTGCGTGCTTCTCGCTCACCTGCGCGCCGCCGATGGCATAGCCCTTGAGACCGGCCTCGTCGATGAGCGCCGCGGCATAGCCGCCCACAGGACGCTTGAACGTGCTGCCGGCGGACGGCATGTCGAGCGGCTGCGAGCTTCTCCGCCGTTCGGCGAGCGAGCGCATCCGCTCGCGGACAGCCTCAGGGTCATCCTCGTGCAGCGAAACGTCCGCGCGAAGAACGATGCAGCCGGTGTCGGAAAAACGGCTGTGGCGGTAAGAAAAATCGGCGTTATCCGTCTCGCGGACGGAGAGGTCTTCATCGAGATAGGTCACGGAGGTGACGACGTCCTTCATCTCGCCGCCGTAGGCGCCCGCGTTCATGGAGACCGCGCCGCCGAGCGTGCCAGGGATGCCATGGGCAAACTCCAGCCCGGCGAGACCGCGCGCCGCGGCGAAGGCCGCGAGGCGCGAGAGCGTCACGCCGCACTCGGCGCGGAGCGACGTACCGCCGGCCGGCTCGATGCGCGAGAACTCCTCGCCCATGCGCAGCACGATGCGGTGCATCGGTGCATCGGTGATGAGAAGGTTCGTGCCGTTGCCCATGAGAAATGGCTTTTCTCCAGCTTCGGCGAGCAGAGCGCAGACGGCTTCAATCTCTGCAATGGAGGACGGCAGCAGCATCGCATCGCAGGTTCCTCCGATGCGGAACGAGCAATGGCGGCTCATCGGCTCATTTTCGAGGATCGTCAGCTCCGGGCAGCGCGAGCGCGCCTCCCGGAGAAAGGAGCAAAGTTCGGCCTCTCTCATCCTTCGTCCACCATCCGGTCATGGCGCTCGACGAGCACCTGCGCGGCATTGTAGCCCATTTTGCGCTCGCGGTTGTTCATCGCGGCCAGTTCGAGGATCGCTGCAAGATTTCGTCCCGGGCGCACCGGGATGACGAAGTACGGAATATTCACGCCGAGAATTTCGGTGAAATGCGTCTCGTTGCCGAGACGGTCGTAGACCTTGTTCTCGTCCCACGGCTCAAAGTGGACGACAAGGTCGATGACCTGGTCGGGCTTCACCGCGCCGATGCCGAACATATGCCGGGCATCGATAAGGCCGATGCCGCGAATTTCCATGAAGTATCGGATCAGCTCCGGCGAGGAGCCGACAAGTGTGTCCGGCGCGGTGCGCTTGACCTCGATGGCGTCATCTGCGACGAGACGGTGGCCGCGGCTCAAAAGCGCCATGGCGTTTTCGCTCTTGCCGACGCCGCTCTCGCCCGTGATCATCACGCCCTCGCCGTGGACTTCCATCAGCACGCCGTGCAGCGTGGTGCGCGGGGCGAGCCAGCGGTTGAGACTCACAATGAGCTTTGCCATGAAGTCGCTTGTAGAGTGCTCGGTGGTGAGCAGCGTCACCTGGTGACGCTGCGCTGCGGCGAGCATCTCCGGCGGAACGGTCATGCCGTGGGCGACAATGCAAAAGCGAATCCCGGAGGAGATGAACCGCTCAATGCTGCGGCTGCGCGCCTCAGGACGCATATCCATTAAATAAGTGATCTCCAGTTTGCCGATGATCTGCACGCGAGTGGCGTCAAAGTAATCGTAAAATCCGGCGAGCGGAAGACCTGGGCGGGAAACCTCCCAGGTGGTGATCTGCACGCGGTCATAGTCTACCGCACGGTTGACAATGGCCAGATTGTGCTCGCGGACGATAGTATCCAGGCTGACGGAATAGGACTGAGCCATAAGCGATCCTCCGAATCAAGGTGATGGTTTTATATAATATTATATTGTAATCAATTCCGTCCAATTTGGCAACATCTGCGTAAAGAGAAGTTTTTTAAAAGAAAATGAAAATTCATCTTGCATTCGGCGGCGCT
>CAVIVK010000297.1:0-3593 GCA_963645975.1 Bifidobacteriaceae bacterium
TGCTTGGCAGATGCCGATTTTGTAGTTTTCTCAAATTACTGTCTTATCGGCACACCCCTAAGCTTCTGTCTCTTTTTCCATTTCAGACTCCTTATGTCGATGCAATATATAAAAATTATACTCCGGACGGCGCAGGATGAAAAGAGGCAAACTTGCGCTGGGAAGAGCGGCGTGCTATAATGCCGCAAAAACGAAAGGCGATGTGCAGCATGGTAAAGACGGTTGGGATCGTAAGTCTTTCCGCCGGTACGCTGGGGGAGAGCTTCGTAAAGCATGAACTGGATATCGGAAGAAAGCGCCTGGCAAATTACGGGCTCAACGTCCGCTTTCTGCCGCACGCGCTCTCCGGCATCGAATACATCAAAAACCACCCGGAAGATCGCGCAGCAGACCTTCTCGCGGCGTTTCGCGACCCGGAGATCGATATGATCCTCTGTGCTATCGGCGGGGACGTCACCTACCGCCTCGCGCCGTACCTCTTTGAGAATGGGGAACTCCGGGCCGCTGTTTCCGGTACAAACAAGATATTCCTCGGCTTTTCGGATACGACCGTCAACCACATGATGCTCCACAAAGTGGGCGTAAAGACATTTTACGGCCAGTCGTTTCTATCCGACGTGTGCGAACTGGATAAAGAGATGCTGCCGTATACGCGCCGGTATTGGGAGGAGCTCATCGAAACCAGCACGATCCGCGCCGTCGCGCCGAGCGATACGTGGTACGAAGCACGCACGGATTTTTCGCTAAAGCAGGTCGGCGTGCCGCTTCCGGCGCACCCGGATACCGGCTTCGAGCTTTTGCAGGGAAGACCCCGGTTCTCCGGAAAAATCCTCGGCGGCTGTATTGACACGCTTTTCGACTTCTTCGACGGCGGGCGGTATGCCGATATGCCGGTGCTATGCCAGAAGTACGGCCTCTTCCCAAGCGCGGAGGACTGGAAAGGAAAGATCCTCCTGCTCGAATCGAGCGAGGAGTATATGCCGCCGGAGAAATACCGGCGCTCTCTCGAATATTTCAAGGCCGCCGGGGTGTTCGGCGCGGTGTCCGGCGTGCTCATCGGGAAGCCGATGGATCGGAAATATGAATCGGAGTACAAAGCGGCGCTCACCGGCGTGATCGCCAATCCCGCGCTGCCGGTTGTCTGCAACATCAACATCGGCCATGCGCTGCCGCGGTGTATCCTCCCGTTCGGCGTGGAGGCAACAGTAGACGTGAACGAGCAGAGAATCACATTCGCCTAAATAAAAATGCCCTGGCTGTGAATGCTTCACAGCCAGGGCATTGCCATTTTACGAATCAAAGAAGCCGAACCCCGCAACTTCGCTCGTGGGAAGTGAGAACACGATGGCTTTCGCCGGAGTGTCCGGCCCAGCCTTTTTGAGAATGGAGCGCATGATCTCGCCCTTTTCCTCGCTCTTGGAAACGATGAGGATGACCTCTTTTTCCTCGGCGATGGAGATGTTGTGGAACTTGGGGTCGGCTTTCGCGCCGGTGCCTTTGCCGTGGAGCACCGTGCCGCCGCGAGCGCCCGCAGCGCGGGCGGCGTTCATCACGAGATCGGTCTGCCCCTCGCTCGCCACAACGACAATCAGCTCATACGCATAACCCGCCGGCGGAGCCGTCTTTGCGGATACCTTCTCTTCTCCCATCAGATATGCCACGGTTTTCCCTCCTCCAATGCTTTTGACCGGCACGGCAATCACGATGCCGTGACCCGGAACGCCGATGTGCAGCCGCCGTTTCTGCGCTTCAATCAGCGCGGCGGTCTTTTCCTCGGTCGCCGTGGACAGGACGACCCATTTTTCGTTCGATTCGATCCCGAGCAGATCGAGCATGCTCTGCACCGCCGTGCCGCGCCCGTGCAGCGTCACGTTGAGCGGGAGCGCGAGCTCCTCGCATATATCCTCGAGGACACCGAGCGCTTCGGGACTGGTGATGGATATGACGTAGTTCATGCGCTCGCCTCCCAGAGCTCGATGATATCGTAATCGCCGTAGACGGCCGCCTCTTCCTGCGGACGCTTCGCGATATGTTCATAGTAGAAGCCGACGGCCTGGATCGAGAGCAGCGGCATCATGGCCACGAGCGCCACAACGCCAAAAGCGTCGCACAGCACATCGCCGCCGAGAGCGATACACGCGCCCATCATGAATTGCAGCATGAACGTTGCCGTCATAGGGCCGGAGGCTACGCCGCCGGAGTCAAAGGCGATGGCGGTGTAAATATCCGGCACGAAGAACGAGAGGAGCAGCGCAAGCGCGTAGCCCGGCACGATGAACCACAAAAGCGAAATGCCGGTCACGACGCGCAGCATGGCAAATGCCATGGCGAGCGCAATCGCCACGGAAAGACTGACCTTAATCGTCTTGCCGGGAATGGCGCCGGCGCTCACGTCTTCGATCTGTTTTTCGAGAACGCCGACGGCAGGCTCCGCCGAGATGATAAACCAGCCGAGCAGCGCCGCGAGCGGGAGGAGAAGCCAGCGCTGATTTCCTTCGGCAAGCGCCGCGCCCAGCTCCGCGCCGAGCGACGAGAAGCCGACGTTTACGCCCGTGAGGAACAGCACGAGCCCCACATACGTATACACAATGCCGACCATGATTTTCCAAAAGCTCCGGCGGTTCATGCGGAACATGACAAGCTGGAAAATGAGGAAGATACCGACGATCGGCAGCATGGATATGGCCATTTCCTTGAGATATACCGGGATCGCGCGGAGAAACGCCGAGCCGATAACGGTCGTGCTCTCGTAAGATACCTCGGTGAGCTCCGCAACGCCGGAACTGTCGCGGTAAAAGAGCCCCAGAATGAGCACCGCGAGGATCGGCCCGATGGAGCAGAGCGCCACGAGACCGAAGCTGTCAGCCTTCGCGCCGCTGTCGCTTCGGATATTCGATACGCCGAGACCGAGCGCGAGAATGAACGGAACGGTCATCGGTCCGGTCGTCACGCCGCCGGAGTCGAACGCGATGGAGAGAAAGTTCTTATCCGTGAACGCCGCAAGCACAAAGACGATCGCGTAGCATATAAGCAGCACCCAGCGCAGGCGGATGCCGTAAAGGATGCGCACCATACAAAGCGCCATGAAAAGCCCCACGCCCGCGCCGACGACGGCGAGGAGTACGGTCTTTTCAATGTGCGGCACCGTGTCGGCGAGCACCTGAAGATCGGGCTCGGCAACGGTGATGGCAAAGCCGAGAAGAAACGAAACGCCGAGAATGAGCGGCAGATTTTTCGTTTTCGTGAGCGCCGTACCAATACGGCTGCCGATGAGCGTCATAGACTGCTCCGCGCCGAGCGAGAAAAGTCCCATGCCCACGATGAGCAGCAGCGCGCCGATGAGAAATGTGAGCAGCAGATCGGTGCGCATCGGCACGATGCAAAGGCACAAAATCACGACGATGCAGAGGATCGGCAGCACAGACACGGCGGACTCGCGGATCTTTTCTCCGAGCACGGTGCGCGTTTTCTCCAGGGCGGGACGTTTGATCTTTTTCGGTTTCTGCACGCGCACAGAGCCTCCTTTTCATTACAAGTGTGTAAAAAGTATACGGGAATCCCGACAAAAAAGCAATTAACGATCTGTTAAGAAT
>CAVIVK010000298.1:0-3997 GCA_963645975.1 Bifidobacteriaceae bacterium
TACCAGCACCGTGCCGGAACATTTTCCCAGTAGAACCCCTCGTACACAAAATCCGCGAGCGACGCGCTGCGAAACGTTTTGGTCTGCCGGCCGTTGAGGACGTAAACATGCCCCTCCGGCAGCGCGAGCAGATACATTCCCTGCCACACCGCCGCCTCCGCCTCCGGCAGAGACGGCTCGTTCGTGAGCTGCGCATTGAGATACAGACTTCGATTCTGAATGATCTTCTCCCCGGTCAAACTGCTGCTCGTGATGGCTGCAACGCCGGAGCGTGAGAGGAAAAGCGGATCGTCAAAGAGCGAAGCAAAGCTCCCCGGCGAGAGCGCGCCGACGCCAGCGATCGTCTGCTGCAAGGTAAACATGGCCTCACCGTCCTCAGAGAGGGCGGCGGAGCGGAGGAACACGGTGCTGTCGCTCCCATCGTCCGCTTTTACGATGCCGAGCGAGCTTCCGATGCGGCAGTAGCCGCAAATCGGCGTCGCCTCGCCGCCGACGGCGGCGTAGCCGAGATCGGGCATATACGTTGGATCGTCCAGCCCGCTCGTCCAGTCGTAATTCGGGAAATCGGGATTGCCGGAGAGCACTACGCGGTCGTTGGAGCCGACGCCGTAGGTTGTGATGACCGTACACTTGTCGATCCGGTCGGCGTAGCCCTCCACGGTGTGCGGAAACTCCACCACAAGACCGTCGGACGCGCCCGCATCCGGCGCGGCGGGAACGGAGGAAAACGTGATCGTTCCCGCCGTGCGGTCGAGCGTAAAGTTCGTAACTTCCTCACCCCAGATCCAGGCGCGCACCGTGCCGGTTTCGTCGATATCGCCGTCGAGTGTGAATGTCACGCTCTTTCCATCGGTCTGAAAGGCGTTTTTGCGGTACGGCGTGAGCAGGTTGACCGCCTCGTAGGCAACCCCGCCGCCGGTGGGAGCGCGCGTGATCGTCGTTGTAGGGACATACGCCCCCTCGGCGGATACGCGCTTTGCCTCCGTCCCATCATAGGAATAAAACCCGCCGCCGGTGACGATCCAGAGCTTTCCGGCGAGAAAAACCGCCCGGCTCTTGTGCCTGGGCAAGCCGGAGAGCAGCTCCGTGGGCGTACCGTCGTCCGCCCAGAGATAGAGCTTCGTTCCGGCATGCACAAGGCGCTTTGCCTCGCCGCCAAATTCCGCGCCGAAAAGCCCGTACACGGTGTCCCCCAGATTCTGTACCGTGCGGTAGCCGAGCCGTTTTTGCGGCATTCCGCCGCCGTCCGCCACGATGTTCGTGCACAGCGGACTGCGGCAGCTCTCCACAAGCGACGGATCGGTCGAAAAATCCGCGCCGCGAAAGGCGGCATACTGCGCGCGGGTGATCCCCGCGCCGCGTTTTCGTCCCATGGTCTCACCTCCGGAAAAGGCTCTGCGCAACGCGCCGGTTCTCGCCCGGCAGCGCGGTGCAAAGCTGCGCCACCAGACGGTCATACATCTGGAGCATCGAGCCGTAGTCCAGCACGAGATCCGGCAGCAGCTGCTGCGCCGCCACATAGTACGGCATGCACTCGCACGCCTCCGCGTCGAGCGCAAATTCGTAGCTGTCCGGCGCGTTCTCCGGGATCGTTTCCGGCACGGCCAAATACTCCACCGTCACATCGGCGGCGTACCCCTCCGGAACGACGAGCTTCCCGGCGCGCCAGCGGAGCGAGCGCGTGATGCGCCCGTCCGCCCATATGCGGTACGGCGCGGAAAAGTCCGGCGGCATGTCGTAGGCGGTTCTGCCCGATTCGAGCGGCAGCGTATATTCACGCACGATGCGCCGGATCTGCGCGAGCGTTTTCTGCGCGGTATCAAAAAAGGCGGTCATCTTCTTTTCGATGTCCTCGTCGTGCTCCACCTCGCCGCCCGTGCTGTGCTCATCAAGGAGCATATAAACCTTGTTTTTTGCTTCTCCCAGCGTCATGGCGCGCCGCTCCTTTCAGAGCTCGTCGAGCAGCAGCACGCGCACGTCCGTCCCGGCGGCGGAAGCGACGAGCGAGAGATCGAGCGCCGTGAACGGCACCACGGTGCGCTCGCCGGGCGCGAGACGCCAGCCGTTATCGGCGGTGGCGTCCGCGCCGTCGGCGCGGCGCTCCTTCATGTACACGCTGGCGGATTCGCTGTTGTTCTGCACCATGCAGGCAAGTCCGCTCACGCGGACGGTCTGCGCGCTCGTGCCGAGCGTGAGCGTACAGACGGAATCGATCTTTTTCATGATGTCTCCTTTCAGTTATAGAGAATGCGCAGCACGGCGGCGAGCACCGCCGCGCCGATGCCGGAGAGGATGCCGATGAGCCAGTTGAGCTTGGTGTTGATCGTCGCCATCGAAACATCCCCGGCGGCAAGACGCTTCACCGTGTCGTCCTGAAAGCGGGTGAAGCGCTTCTGGAGCTCCGCGAGCTCGTGGCAGGGTTGGTTCTGGCAATTGGGATCCATAACCGGTCACTCCCCTCCCAGCCGCGGGCGGACAACGCCGTTGTATACGGCGCTGAACCCCGCAGCCACCGCGCCGACGGTGAGCGAGAGCAGAATCTGCTTGCCCGTGCTCCAGTCGGTCAACGCCTGCTGCAGCACGGCGGCGTCCGCCAGCAGATACGCCAGCGCCGCCTGCCAGAACGTCTTTCCGGCGCGGATCAGAATGTCTTTCGTATGTTCGTTCATGTTGTTCTCCTTTCCTTTTTCCACAGGGCGGAGCAGAGCCCCGCCCCTACAATAAGCCTCGCAGAGTTTGCTCCCGAACCTCTCCGTCAAAACCTGCGGTTTTGCCACCTCCCCTGTTAGGGGAGGCAAGACAGTTTTTTTGATAACTTCCTTGGCTCCCCTTTTAGGGGAGCTGGCGCGGCGCACAGCGCCGTGACTGAGAGGTTTTCCCCGCGTCAGCCCGGATTTCCGAAGATGATCTGCCGCGCGTCGCCCCAGCCAACGCCAAAGTCGGCATATGCGGTGTAAAGATCCTTCAGCGGGTTATCCTGCGGCGACTGCATCACCGTCGGGCGCGTGTTGTAGACGATGTTCACGAGCTCCTTCATCAGTCGGCGGTCGCACACCGCCCACTGCTTGCTCGTAAAGCCGTCCGCACCGCCGCCCATGACGATGTAGCGCATACCGTAGACGGGGTTTGCGGCGTTGTAGGCGCTCTCGGGATCGGCGGTAGGCATCAGGCGGGCGTTCTCGCCAAACATCTTCTTCGCCTTCTCCTCCAGTTCGGGTGCGATCAGGACGGTGTCAAAATCGCACAGGAACGGCATGCCGTCGGGCGTAAGGAAGCGGTTGGCGCGCGCCTGCGCTGCCGTGATGGCGGAAACGGAAAAAGCGTCCGTGGAGATGTTCGAGTAGGTACCAGCGTCGGTATCAGCAACGAACGTTCTCCCCGAGGAACCGCGGGAGGCGACCGGGTGCGCGGCGTTGGCCCAGCTTACGCCGTCGCCGCCGTTGTGCTTGCCGTCGGTATTCCAGGCGTTGGCGAACATACGCAGCACGTGCAGATACACCGTGAGCGCCATGCTGTCGCCGAGCTTCGTGCCGACCTTCTTCGTTTCGCCCATCTTGTCCACCTTGGCCTCCTTGTAGCCGACGGGGATGGAGAGCGTGTACTCGACCGGCGTGATCACCGTCTTGAAGCCTCGCTTCAGACTGCCCTCGTTGAGATTCTCGCCGTCATAGCGGGGAGCCTCACCGTAGCCGCCGGAGCCGGTCAGCTCGTAGTCGATGCTCTTGGCGTTCACCTCGCCGACAACGGGCGAGAGCTTGTTGAGGCGGTCGGCGTAAGCAAAGTCAAACGCCTTGCCGACGAACGCGTAGTTATCGCTCGTCCAGTTTTTAAAGTTGCTGCTCATAATTCATGGTTCTCCTTTTCTGATTTTGTATTTTTCAGGATTTCGCGGCGAGCGTGTGCGCCGCAGCAATGCAGCGGATCGTATGGCGCTCGTAGTCGTGGCCGATGCAGCGCACCGCCGTAGCGCCGGTCGCGCTCACGACGAGTGCGGTAG
>CAVIVK010000299.1:0-4912 GCA_963645975.1 Bifidobacteriaceae bacterium
GCCGCGCAGAAGGAGGAGGCTGTCCGCGCGCAGGATTATGAGCTCGCCGCGCAGCTGCGCGACCGCGAGCGCTCCGAGCGCGGGGCGCTCGAAAAGGCGCGCGGCGAATGGGACGCCGAGCGCGGCGGACACCGCGGCGTCGTATCCGCCGAGGATATCGCCGCGGTCGTCTCCGGATGGACGGGCATCCCCGTCACAAGTCTCACCGAGAGCGAGAGCGAGCGGCTGCTGCATATGGAGGACGTGCTGCACCGCCGTGTGATCGGGCAGAACGAAGCGGTCGCGGCGGTGGCGCGCGCCATCCGGCGCGGCAGAGTCGGGCTCAAGGACCCGCACCGCCCGGTTGGCAGCTTCCTCTTCCTTGGCCCTACGGGCGTCGGCAAGACGGAGCTTTGCCGCGCGCTCGCCGAGGCAATGTTCGGCGACGAGAACGCCATGATCCGCGTCGATATGTCCGAGTATATGGAAAAACACACGGTCTCCAAGCTCATCGGCTCGCCGCCGGGCTATGTCGGCTTTGACGAGGGCGGCCAGCTCACCGAAAAGGTGCGCCGCAAGCCCTACAGCGTCGTGCTCTTCGACGAGATCGAAAAGGCGCACGAGGACGTGTTCAATTTGCTGCTCCAGATCATGGACGACGGGCGGCTCACCGATTCGCAGGGGCGGACGGTCGATTTCCGCAACACCGTGATCGTGATGACGTCCAATATCGGCGCGCGCGCCATCACCGACCGCCGTACCGCGCTCGGCTTCTCCGGGCTGGACGGCACGCCGGAGCGGAGCTATGCCGAGATCCGCGAGGCGGTGACCGCTGAGCTCAAAAAGACGTTCCGCCCGGAGTTTTTGAACCGCATTGACGAGATCATTGTGTTCCATCGGCTCACCGGCGAGGACATCCGCGCCATCGCCGGGAACATGGTGCAGACAGTAGCGCTGCGCGCCGCCGCGCTCGGCGTGCATCTCACCGTAACGGAAGAGGCAATCGCCAAGCTTGCCGAGGCGGGGTATGACCCCGACTATGGCGCGCGTCCACTGCGCCGGACGGTGCAGACGCAGCTCGAAGATCCGTTGGCCGAGGCGCTGCTCACCGGGGAGCTTTCCTCCGGCGGCGAGGCGGAGGCGATCGTGGACGAGGAAGGCCATGTCGCGGTGCGTGCGAAAGGAGCGCTCACGGCGTCGTGAGCAATGTGCCGGGGTAGTAGTGCGCTAAAATCTCCCGCCAGGTTGAGCCGTTTTTCGCCATGACGTTCGCTCCGTACTGGCTCATGCCCGCGCCGTGGCCGCTGCCGGAAACGGTGAAGAGAAAGCTGCGTCCCGTCCAGGCGAGCGTGAAGTTTGCCGAGCGCAGCGAGAAAATCGAGCGCATTCTTGTCCCCGGAACGGAGACATTCCCGACGCGGACGGCCGATACACGTCCGCTCGGGTCCACCGTCCGCTCGCCGATCCACTCCGGCGGCTGGGCGGAAAGGTCGGCGTCCGGGTACGCCGCAAGGAAGATTTCCCGGAAGCTCTCCGGGGAAAACTCCGCGGTCGTGACGAAGTTCGGAACATCCGATGCCGTCTCGGGGCTTGATACGCTCACGAGATACGGCACGTCCCCGCCCCACACGGCGGCGCCGCTCTCGGTATACCCGGCGCTGGAGGCGTGGAAGCAGGCGGTGATCGGCTCGCCGTCGTAGACGAGATACACCCCGTCCGTATCGCGCACGGCCTCCTCGATCCGCGACTCCCAGAGATCGTACTGTTCGCCCCAGCGCTCGCGGCGCTGCTCGAGCGTGAGATACACCTCGCAGCAGCCGGGACTGTCGCAGAGCGCACATTGCGGGTGCGCCGCCGGGGGAGCGAGCATGCGCGCGAGAGCGTAGCTTCGCGCCGCAACAGCCTGCGCGCGCAGCGCATCCGGCTCAAAGGATGCCGGCATCTCCCCGGCGACGACGCCCGGGAGATATTCCGCCATCGAGAGCGTTTCCACCGTATCGCCGTGCAGCAGCGTGACGCCCGTGAGAGCGTCAAGCCCGGGGGAAACGGCCGCGGCGCTCTCCGGCGCGGCGGTGGCGGCAGGGGAGGCCTCCGGCGGCGTTTCGCCGATAGAGGCTCCGACGGCGTGCTGCACCGAGACCGGCAGCAGCAAAGAAAAGAGCAGCGACAACACACTCATCAGCACACAGCGCTTCATAGTTACCCCTCTCTTGACGATAATCCAAAAGGAGTATAAAATACCAAGCATACTCCCTCATTCCCGGCGCCGGACAAGCGGCGCTTACGGGAAACTCTATGAGGACAGGGGCTTTCCTATGCAGAAACAAGCATGGACATATACAATGGCGGGAACCGTGTTCGCCGCGGCAGCCGTCATGCTGCGCTGGCTGCAGGTGCAGACAATTTTCGATCCCGAAACCGGACTGCCGACGCTCCACGCGCCGATCACGACGCTGCTTGTCGCGGTGCTTATCCTTGTTGCGGCGGCGCTCTGGTGGCTGTCCGGCCGCATGAAAACCGACTGCGCGCCCGAAGAGCCGGAGGACGCGCTCGCCCTGCCGCACCGCGAGACCGGCTGGATCCTCATCGCCGTGGCGGCTCTTGCCGCGATCGGCTCGGCGTATCTCTTCTTTCAGGAGGAGAGCACGCTTATGAAGGCCGCGGCGCTGCTGGGGATTTTGTCCGCACCCGTCCTCGCCATGATGCCGCAGCTCCCCCGCTGGGGCGGCTTCGGCGCGGCGCTCAGCGTGATGCCGGTGCTGTTCTTCTGCTTGTGGCTCGTGGTGTTCTATAAGGAAAACGCCGCAAACCCGATCCTCTGGGAGTACGGCATGGAAATCCTCGCGATTGCGATGTGCCTTCTCGCCGTGTTCCGGCTGAGCGCTTATCTTTTCTATCGCGCCAAGCCCCGGCAGGCGATTTTCGCGTGCATGCTCGCACTTGTAACGAGCCTCGCTACGCTCACCGACAGCGTCTCTCTCGGCGCGCGTGCTGTGCTCGGCGGCTGGGGCATCGGCGTGGCGGTCATGTGCTGGATCATCATCAACAACTTCGTTCCTCCCGCGCCGGAGGAGGATACATATTAAAGGCTTCCTTGTGAAAACCCGGAGCCGTATCGGTATGCCCGATACGGCTCCGGGTTTTCCTCTTATTCACACTTGACCGGGATGCATATCTCGGTCACAAATTTTTCCGTATCGTTGGTAACGCCATAGTCGATGAGCGTGATCTCCCGGGAAAAACCAACGATCTGCATGTTGTGCCGGTCAATATAGCGCAGCAGCTTTTCATACTGTGCGGGTGCTTCCGTGTGGCTGCCGCGAAAGCGCAGCCGTACACAGAGCGTTTCCGCAAGCTTTCGCGTTTCGCCGGTATAGATATCCTCCGGATCCAATAGCAGAAAGATGCCGTCATACCGCGCCGTTTCGCCCTTTTCCAGGTGCTCCACCGAAATGCCGAGGCCAACCTTGCCGAGAAAAATCACGGCTTCGGCGTCGGATTGATCCAGCTTTCGGATCGGCGCTTCCATATCGGCGAAGCCGCCGATTTTCAGCGGATCGTCCACCCACACAATGCGGCAGGACGGAAGCCGAAGGAGAGAAACCGTGTCCAGCGGCGTTGCCTCCGCATCCGTCAGCCAGTTCAGCCGGCGGTCGATCTTCTGCTCGATACGCTTCAGCTCCTGCTGTTTTTTCAAAACCGCCTGTTTCTGCTGCCGGAGCTTTTCCTCGATACGGTCAATGTCCCGGTTTTTGAGAAAGTCCTCAATCTCCGATAACGGCATATCCAGCGCCCGCAGATAGCGGATTGTGTTCAGCACTTCAAACTGCTCCGTCCCATAATAGCGGTAGCCGGAATCCGGGGAGATGTAAGCCGGCGTCAGAAGACCAACATTCTCATAGTGCCGCAGACTGCTGACGCTGATATGAAAGAGCTTGGATACTTCTCCGATGGGGAACAGATCCTTCCTGTCCATACCCTCAACCTCCAGAGAAAATTTGCCGGCCCTTCCGGCGAATCACGGCAAAAGCGATGACGCAGATAACTACGGACAGCAGCGAGCCTGCTGCCGTTGCCAGCCCCATGGGGAAAAGCGTTGCCGGGAAGATTTGCGCCGTCAGATAAACGCCGGGAATACGCAATAGCACAATGGCGAGAATGTTGTGCAAAAACGAGAGACCGGATCTTCCGCAGGCACAGAAATAGCCGCTGAAGCTGAAATGGATGCCCGCGAAAAGACAGTCAAAAATGTAACCGCGGAGGTATTGACCGCCGAAGCGAACGACTTCCGCGCCGTCTGCGGTGCTCGGGTCGGTGAACAGGGCAACGATTGGCTCGGCGACAAACTGCATGGCGATGGAAACGAAAATCCCAAAGCCCGCGGCGAGCAGGATCGCATACCGCAGCGTCTGGATCGCCCGTTCCGGCTTGCCTGCGCCGATGTTCTGCGCGCCCAGAGCCGAAACGGTGGAGAGCATCGAGGACGGGACCAGAAACAGAAAGCTTATGATCTTTTCCACGATGCCGACCGCCGCCGCGGCGTTCAGCCCGCGGCGATTGGCGATGATCGTTATGACGACGAAAGCGATCTGGATCAGGCCGTCCTGCAAGGCGATGGGTACGCCGATTTTCAAAATCTTTCCCATCACCGCCCGGCGGGGCTTAAAATCCGCTTTTTCCAGAACGAGGATCTTCCGCTTTAAAATCACGAGCAGAGACACGACTACGCTGACTGCCTGAGAGAGCGTTGTGCCGAGAGCCGCCCCCACAGGGCCGAGACGGAAAACACCCATAAAGAGATAGTCCAGGCCGATGTTTGCAGCGCAGGCTACGGCGATAAAATACATGGGGCTTTTGCTGTCGCCCATGCCGCGGAAGATGGAACTGATGATGTTATAGGCCGTAATAAACGGAATGCCGATGAAGCAGATGG
>CAVIVK010000300.1:0-8042 GCA_963645975.1 Bifidobacteriaceae bacterium
GCAGAACCCATGATTGCAGAATCTACCCTTGGACGCAGAAAAACGGCGTGACCTTAACGGTCACACCGTTCTCTGCCCCAACCGCAAGACTTATAGTTCTTTACGACTGTTAAGCCTTGCGGTTGCAGGGCTTTTTCCATGTCCGGTATCGTTTGCCGGGGTTACTCCGCGTCGTCCTCGTCTTCGAGCAGGAGCGGAAGCGTAGCTTCATATTTGGTTTCGGTGGCGCTCTTTTCCTCTGCCTGCGCGGTATAGTTGCGCACAACGGCCGCCGCCTTCTCGATCGGCAGAAGCGTTCCCGCGCCCGCAACGCAGCCGCCGGGGCACGCCATACCTTCGAGAAGATACCCGTCGTACTTGCCGGCCTTGGCAAGCATGAGCATCTTCCGGCAGTCCTTCAGTCCCTGCGCGCACACGGTTTTCACCTCGCGCTCGGGATCGATGTGCGAAATGGCCTCACGCACCGCCTCCGCAACGCCGCCGGAAACGGCAAAGCCGCGCCCTGCCGCCGTGCCTTCGCGCAGCGGCGTGGTCTGGGTGATCTCGGCAAAGTTGATGCCCTTCGCCTCGAACATGCCCATGACCTCTTCAAACGTCAGGACGAAATCGACCTCGCTGCGCACACTCGTGCGCATAGCTTCGAGCTTTTTCGCGCTGCACGGCCCGATGAATGCGACCTTCTCACCCGGGTGCTGCTGCTTGCAGAGGCGCGCCGTGAGCACCATGGGCGTGAGCGCCATGGAAATGCAGTGCGCCTGCTCCGGGAAGAGCTTTTTTGCCATGGCCGCCCAGCTCGGGCAGCAGGATGTCGCCATGAACGGCTGCTCGGCGGGGACCTTCTCCAGGAAGTCCTTCGCCTCGTCGAGCGTGCAGAGATCCGCACCGACGGCCACCTCCGCCACGTGGCGGAAGCCGAGCATCTTCATTGCGGTTTTGAGCTTGTCCGGCGTCATGTTCGGGCCGAGCTGGCCGACGAACGCGGGCGCGACGATCGCAATGACCTTTTCGCCGCCGCGCAGCGCCTGAATGAGCTGGAAAAGCTGGCTCTTATCCGAGATCGCGCCGAACGGACAGTTCACAAGGCACATGCCGCAGGAGACGCATTTATCATAATCGATATCGGCGCGGCCGTGCTCGTCGGAGCGGATGGCGTCCATGCCGCACGCCTTGGCGCACGGGCGCTCCTGCAGAATGATCGCGTTGTAGGGGCAGACATTCGCGCACTTGCCGCAGCGGATGCAGAGATCCTCCTGAATGCGGCTCACGCCATGGTGGCTGAGCTTGACCGCCTTTTTCGGACAGACCTCGCGGCACGGGTGCGCCAGACAGTTCTGGCAGAGATTCGTGACGATATACCGCTTTTCCGGGCAGGCGTTGCAGGCAAATTTCAAAATATTTACCAGCGGCGGCTCATAATACTTCTCTGGTCTCGCGCTCTCCTCCACACCGGCGGCAAGCGGCGCGTGCTGGTCGAGCGGGCGGGGGCTCAGCCCCATGGCGAGACGAAGCCGCTCGCCGACGATGGCTCTTTCCAGAAAGATGCTGCTGCGGTGCTCGGCAACTTCGCCGGGAATAATCTTATACGGCAGATCCTCGATGCGGGAGTAGTCCCCGCCCTCGTAGCCCATGCGCGCAACCTCGGTGAAAACCTGGCGGCGAATGTCGGTAATGGTGGAATAAATGCCGCGAATGCTCATTGGAAAACACCCCTTATCTCATTATCTCGATGCGTTATGCAAAACTTCGCTCAATGCCTCCGGCGATGCGGGCGAAAGATGCGCCGCGCCGGCGCTTGCTTCCTGCCAGACGATGGTCTCCTCGTCGATCCAAAGCCGGTATTCGTTCTCCGTGCCGTCCGGCGCGGTGAGCGTGAGCGTATAATCACAGTCCCGCTCCGGCGCGCTCGTCTCGCCCTCATCCAACAGGAGATACCCCGCGAAAAATCCGTCGTCCGGAAGTGTAACCTCGTCGCCCGCCGCGGCCTTTGCCGCCGTGACGGTGACCGTGCCGCCATCCAAATCGTTTGCCGCGGCGCTCTCCGGCGCGGCGGCCATCATCATGCCGCCCGCGGGCGCTTCCGCCGGGGCGGTTTCGTTGGAATCCTCCGCCGCGCTGTACATGGCGACTTCCGGCGCGGCGCCGGACGAGCTGTCCGCGCTCTTTGCGGCAAAGGTGCCGCCAAACGTCACCCCCGCCCAGATCGCCACGGCAGCAGCCGCAGCGAGCGTGCCGTAGCGCGTAACGAAGCGCGTGATGTTCGTCTTTTTCTTTGCCGGCGTTTCCTCCGGCGTCTTCGCAGGCGCAGCGGCTTCGTGCACGCGCGCCATCACGTTCGCCGTAAAGTTCTCCGGCGGCTCTCCCAGCGCGTCGTCCGCGCCGGATATTGCCTGCATCGCCTCATAGAAATTCCGGCAGGCTTCGCAGCTTTCCAGGTGGGCGCGAAGCTCTTTTTCTTCCTCGGCGGTAATCTCGCCGTCAAGCGCCGCGCCGATCAGCTCTTCATAGTATTCACAGTTTTTCACGCTTCACACCCCTTCCCCTGTTTGGACGGGAAACGGTCGGAAAAGTTCCCGCTTTCGAGAAGCGCTGCGCAGAGCTTTTTCCGCGCGCGGTTGAGCCGGGATTTGACCGTGCCGGCTTCGAGAGAGAGAGCCGCGGCAATCTCGTCGTAGCTCAGTCCCGCGCTCTCACGCAGGGCGAGAATTTCGCGGCAGTCGTCCGGCAGCGAGGCAAGCGCCGCGCGCACGGCATCCCGGTCGGCGGCACGCTCGGCAAGCCGTTCCGGGGAATACCGCTCGTCGGGAATGGCGAGCTCGGTCTCCTCGCCGTCGTCGTCCTCTGTCTGGAGCGACACGATAACGGCGCGCTTATTTTTGCGCAGCATATCGATGCATACGTTGTTCGTCAGCCGGTAGAGCCACACGGAAAACCGGCTGTCGCCGCGAAAGTCCGCGAGCGAGGTGTATGCCTTGAGAAAGGCCTCCTGTGCGGCGTCCTCGGCATCGGCCTCGTTTTTCAGTATGCGCAGCGCGAGACGGTATACCTTCGTCTGGTTTTCCGTCACAAGCGGCTCATACGCGCTCTCGTCCCCGGCGAGGACGCGCGCAATATATCCTTTTTCCTCGTCTTTTGTCATGCTGTCACCTCAGATCGCGCTGTATGCCGCGGACGATTTTCTCCGCGTCGGCGAGCGTATTCATCGATACGATCTGCTGCTTATAATACCCCGCGTGAGACACCCCGCGCAGATACCAGCACAGCTGCTTGCGCGCTTCCAGAATGGCGATCTTCTCACCCTTAAGCGAGCATGCCATCGTGATCTGGCCGAGCGCTTCCTCCATCCGCGCGCGCAGCGGCGGGAGCGGCGGGACGCTCTCCCCGGCGAGGAGCGCATTGCCCTGCTCGAAGAGCCACGGGTTGCCGAAGCTGCCGCGCCCGATGAGCACCGCGTCCGCGCCGGTGTAGCGCAGAATATGCTCGGCGTCCTCCGCCGTCCAAACATCGCCGTTGGCGAACACCGGGATGCGCACCGCGCGCTTCACGTCGCGGATGATGTCCCAGTCAGCCTGCCCGGCGTACATCTGCGCTCTCGTGCGGCCATGCACCGCGATTGCCGCAGCGCCCGCGCTCTCGCACATCTCGGCGAACGGCACGGCGTTGATGTTGCCCTTATCAAAGCCCTTGCGGAACTTGACCGTCACGGGCACGTCCACCGCATGGACGACCGCTTCGATGATCTTTGCCGCATGATCGGGCGTTTTCATAAGCGCGCTCCCGTCGCCGGACTTTACGACCTTCCCGACGGGGCAGCCCATATTAATGTCGATGATCTCCGGGCTGCAAAGATCCATCACCTTGCGCGCAGCGTCTGCCATGCACGAAGGGTCGCTCCCGAACATCTGTACCGCGAGAGGCGTATCCCCCTCGGGGCGGACGAGCAGCGTTTTCGTCTTGCTGTCCTGATACATGAGCGCCTTGGAGGAGATCATCTCGCTCGTGGCGAGCGCCGCACCGTGTCTCCGGCAGAGAAGCCGGAACGAGGCGTCCGTCACGCCGGCCATCGGCGCAAGAAAGAGCTGCCCGGCGAGCTCCACGTTTCCGATCCTTACCATATATAAATACTTACGGGCGCGTCGCCACAACGCGGTGGATGGGCAGGCCCATCTCGGTAAAGCGCGCTTCGTAGTCGGTCATCGGCGTGCCCTCCGGCATATCGGCAAGCGTCCAGCCGCAGCCGCGGAACGATTCCAGCGACCAGTCAAAGAGCGGCTCGTTGTCGGTCTTGAACCAGACCGCCCCGCCCTCCGGCAGCAGCGCGCGGTATTTATCCAGAAACTCCGGCGCGGTCAGCCGGCGCTTGAACTGCTTTTTCTTCGGCCACGGGTCGGGGAAGTTGATGTACAGCCGGGAGATTTCGCCCGGCGCGAACATCTCCGGCAGAAGCTCGGCGTCCCGGTCGAGAAAGCGGACATTCGGAATGCCCTGCTCCACAACGCGCTCCATCGCCACGACCATCGCATCCGGCACCTTTTCGAGCGCGAGCAGCAGCACATCCGGCTCGCGGAGCGCCTGCTCGCAGGTAAAGCGGCCCTTGCCGCAGCCGAGCTCCAGGCGGATCTCGCGGTACTGCGAAAACTCCTCCGCCCAGCGGCCTTTGTAGTCTTCCGGGGTCTGGATCTGCACCGCGGCGCAGCGCTCCATCCGGGGGATCAGGTTCGGTTTTTTCCGCATTCTCATAAGGCGTTCACACTCCTGTTTCTTTCACGCGCCATCATATCATAGCGCGGGAAAAACATCAATCCGAAAAAACGCCAGCAAAGCTGAACTAAACCATAAAAGAACGGACATTAAAAATCGCCTATATAAGGAGTTTTGTTTGCACCATCGCCACAGGCTTTTTTGAACCACGCGTCTAACGCGTGGTTTTCGAGTATACAAAAACCTCCAGCGACAGGAAGTCCCCGGAGGTTAGTAGAAGTTCGGTTATGTGTATGGCGCTATCTCGCCGCCATTATTCCTTGCAGAGAAGCGCAGCAATCTCCGCCATGTCCTGGCAATTTTCCACGTCTGCGAGTAGTGCGACCGTTTTTTCCAAACGCTCGCCGCTCATGCACGCCGACGCCTGCACGCGGAAGCGTTCCTTGAACTGCTCGAGCGTCATCATGTTGTAGGGATGTCCCAGATGGCGCTCCATCGTCTCAGAGTATTCTGCGCCGCTCTTCGTCTTGATCGTAACGGTGATAATGGGATGATGGCCTTTTTGGAAGTCCTTGAAGCATTTCGGCATCAGCAACGGCTCGCTCGGGCCGGATTTGATGCGTGCAGCCACCGACAAAATCTCCGGATCAGTCAGACGTTCCTTTTGCAGCCACTTGCAACTGGGTGTCGGATCGCAAATGTAACTTGCCAGCATGAACGGCATGCTGAACTGCGCCTGCGTCAATGACGTATACCCCTCGGGGTAGTATGCCATACGCAGATATGTGGGTGGATCTACGATCAACTCCTCGATATCGTCCTTTTTCAGGCCGTGCTTGGTCATAATGCTGTCTGTTAACTCCATCGGCGTCTGGATCCACATATTTGCCGGCCAGTGCTTTAGTAGTGTTTCCATCGTCAGCCAATGCTTTCCGAGATCTTTCGTATACCAGCTGCTGTCCGGTGTGAGTGAGACATGGTTTTCAAACGCCCAGGGGTCGTCGAAGCAGTTCATGTAATTATCCACGCCGATCTGCGCATTGTATACCGCCATCACACCTTCCATCGAACGGAAGCCATGCTCGTAGTGATAGGCATCACTCATCGCAGACTGATGGAAGCTCTGCGGGATCGGGCAGCTGGTAACGCCAAAGCCAAAGGCCTGGTTTATCTGCTCCTTGTTCAGGCCCATCAGCTTGGCCGCCGGAACGATTGCGCCGAATATCTGCCAAGTTGTCAGGCCCCAGCCCTTGTAGTTGGGCCAAATCTCCGGTGGCTGGACTGCCATAGCAATCCTGGTGTATACCTCATAGGCGGCCACGATGGCCGTCAGAAAATCCTTGCCGGATTTGTGCTCAGCCTCTGCACAGGCGAGCGCAACCGGAACAATGCCCGCCGAGGGGTGACCCGTCCAGGCGCAGTCCTCCCAATCTAGTGCATCCGCCAACGTGCTGTTGCAGAAAACCGCACCGGGAATGGTGCTTTTCCTGCCGTCGATCCACATGGTTGCCGGGCCGTCGCCGGCACCGCCGCACAGCTTGCCGAGCGCAACAGCCTTTTCCGCAACGGGAATGCCGTTTACTGCCAGCGATGCACCGATTGTCTGCATGGCGATCCCCTTGGCACGCTCCAGTACCTCAGGCGGAATATCCTCATACTTGAGATCACGAATAAAATTACACAGCGTTTCTGTGTAATGCGTTTCTTCTCCAACACCGGAAAAAAGATGGAAAGCCATAAGTACAACCTCCTGCATGTGTCTATATTATGGTGCTCTCACCAATATAATAGTACGTTGTCCCATCCGGAAAGGGAAATACGATTCTTCCATATATATACCTCGATTTATTTCTCTGCGTTATCAATGCCGCCTCTTGCTATCGTCAATCCAGTCTTATATAATTGGATGTAATGATCGGAGGTGCAGATATGTTTTTAAGAGATCTTCAATGCTTTGTCGCCGTGGCAGAATGCCGAAACTTTACACAGGCCGCCGCATCCCTGTATATGTCACAGCCTGGGCTGAGCAAGACCATTTCCCAGCTGGAGAAGGAATTATTTGTGTCGCTGTTTGAGCGCACAACACGTAGTGTTCAGCTCACTCCTGCCGGGGAACAACTGCTAGTGCTCTCCCGGGAATTTTTACAGCAGTGCAACGCCATACAAACGCTCTACCGCTGGCAGTCTCCCGCCCAGCCAAGCCATCTGTCAATCGGCATGGGGGATGCCGCCGAAAGTCGTTGTCTACCGGAGATTATTCATCGGTTCTGCGAAAAATTTCCTCTATGTAATTTTTCGTTCCATCATTACAGTCAACAGGATCTGTTGGAGGCCATCAGTATCGGAGATGCGGATCTTGGCGTTATGTCCTCGTTTGCCATTCCTCCCGTCGGGTTCGATTATCGCATATATCTCCCATCGCCGCTGATGCTGGTTGTTCCACCAACGCACCGTCTGGCCGGACGGGACAAGGTCAAGGTCAGCGAACTGAAGGAGGAGAGATTTCTCTCTTTGCACCGCAGCACCGGAAGCGCCGTAAACAGCATATACGATATATGCAGTAAAGCCGGGTTTCTTCCAAAGATTGTCAAGGAGACAAACACGCTGCCTGCCATGTTTCTTCTGAATGCTGCCGGCGTCGGCATTGGGATTCACTTTCTCTTCCATAAGGAATCCTGCAGCCAGAATCTACGCTTTATCGAGCTAGACACAGAGGAGCTGGGAGATGCCTATAAGCAAGGCGGCGCAGCACTACTATGGAAAAGCGGGACGCACAATCCGATGACGGATGCATTTCTGACATGCATTGACGAGATGCCGCCGGTAGTAGGCGGCAGCGAAACCAGGGGCACGGCCACCTGAGAGCGGTGAATGCATCCGTCTGCCCTTTTTGCGCAATCTCCTTCTGTTTGTTATTTGTTTTGTAGTGTAAGTAGTATAGGTATAATAACCCAATAAAATCGTCGGCAAGGTACAACGAAGATGGCTTTGCGTCTGCTTTGGGAATGCTGTGGCGGTATCCAGAATAAGGCAAGGCGAAATTCCAGGAAGCCTTGCGACACCTGCGTTTTCAGAATTTGCCCCGATGCCTGAAAGCGGCTCAAAAGCGGGTTTAACCGAGGGAATGACCACAGACAGAAAAATCTTTGATTTTCTTCTCCGCTGTGGTATAATAGCAAAAGCTGAATATCCGGGTATAGCGAAGTTGGTATCGCGCCTGCTTTGGGAGTGCGTAGACCCTATCCATGAGCGGTTTAGACAAAAGCCCGGAAAGCCTTGCAACACCTGCGTTTACGGGATTTTCCCAGATTGCCGAAAACGGCACAACAGCAGCTTTGACCACA
>CAVIVK010000301.1:0-4386 GCA_963645975.1 Bifidobacteriaceae bacterium
TTACGCCATGGTGAAGGAAGGCACGCTCAAGTGCATCCGCTCCCAGCTCGACAGCGACTTTGCGAGCCGCACCTGCTGTGTTATGGCCATGAACGGCACGTTCGTGAAGGAAAACCCGACCATTGCCAAGAAAGTGGCACAGGCCGTGCAGAAGGCGCACAGCTGGATGCGCGACAACTCCGCGGAAGCTACCCAGGTTCTCATGGACATGGGCTGGAACGGCGGCAACTACGAGATGAACATCATGATCAACGGTTCTCTCCAGTTCGGCCTTTCCGACGAGTTCACCGGCGCAACGCTCAAGGAGTTCATTGAGCGCTATGTCCGCCTCGGCCTCATCACCTCCATGGACGATGTGGACGAGATCCTGGATCTTGCCTGGACGCCTGTCCTCTAAACCTTAAAGATACCCTATGGAAGAATCTCCCCGGATGCGGTCGCATCCGGGGAGATTTTTCTATCGTGAAAAATTACTGTTTTGGCTCTTCGAGCCCGCGGCAGGCGAGAATCGCGCCAACGGCGCATACCGCTGCGGCGATCCACGCCGTTGCGGGGGCGGAGAGCACGTCGAGCAGCCGCCCGGAGATGAGGCTTGCGAGCACGCCGCCGATGGTCGTCATACTGAAGGCAAGGCTTTGTCCTTTGGCGGAGTCCTCGTAGGGGACGATGAGCGTGACATACGGCACGATTGCGGGGGCATAGAGTGCGTAGGACGGCGCCTGCAGCGCCTCCGCGGCGAAGAGCAGCGGAACATTCGGCGCCGCGGCAATCGCGGCGGCCTTGACTGCGAAGAAAATGAACGAAAAGCGCAGCACGAGCGCGCAGCTCCGTCGCCGGAACAACCGCGAGAAGAGCAGCATCGTTGGCACTTCCAGCGCGGCGAGAAAGGCGGAGAGATAGCCGAGCGTCTTTGTGTCGCCGCCGGCGTGCTCTACAAAGTTGATGAGGAACGTAGATGTGGTGTTGTGCGAGAAAAAGAGGAGTGCTGTCCCGGCGAGGAGCAGACAAAAGCGGGGGCTTTGCCGGAGAAAAACGCCGAGCGAGCGTCCCTGTATCGCCGCGGCGGCGCGGCCGGAGAGCATCTTTTGCCGCAGCCGTAAAAGCGAGCGGACGAGCAGCGCGTTGGATACGCCCTGCAGCGCGGTAACGGCGAGCCCGGCAATGGGGAGAATGCGCACACCGAATTTTGTGACCCATATCCCAAGCAGCATGGAGACTGCCATATATGCCGCGGAGCCCATGCTGCGGGCGATGCCGTAATTGACGGGCGACTCGTAATGCTCAAAATCGGCGCAGAGCTTCAGATTGAGCGTATTCACCGCGAGCATGAACGCCAGCAGCAGCGGATAACAAATGCTCGTAACAACGCCGCGCGCCGGGAAAATCAGCAGCAGAAAGAAGAAAAACGCCTGAAACGTCAGCACCGGCCAGAGCACGTCCGCTGCGTTGAAGCGCGGCGACGTATCCACAAATGAGGAAAGCCCTGTGCCGAGGAAAAAACCCAGAACGCTGCCCAACGCGAGCAGGGAGCCGAGCTCTGTGTTGCTGTAGCCGAGCTCGCCGAGATACACGGCGGCAAAGCTGCTGGAGAGACAAAATATCATCCAGAACCCCGCCTGATTGAGCGAGTAATACGCCGTGATCCGTTTTGTGCTCATGCCGCGCCCTCTTTTGCCTTTCGTGAGAAGTCTAACTCTATTATTCACAAAGAACACGCCGGTGTCAAGTCTGAGCGGCTTGCACCGGCGTGTCCTTTGAAATTAAGACAGCGTAGTTATCCGGCAGAAAAGACTGGCGGAAAACTTATTTCGCGGCGGCGTAAATCTTTTCGATGTCCGCGGCGTACAGGCGGATGAGACCGCCGATCTTGATCGTGTCGTTCTGCGTGCACTTGACAGCCATCTCGTGCATCTGCGCTTCGGTAATATCGCCGAGACCGAGCTCACGCAGGTTGGAGGGCATTCCGATCGAACGGCAGAAGCCCTCGAACGCGGCGATGCCGGCGAGCGCGGTCTCTTCGGGGTTTTCGTAGTTCATCTCGCAGCCTATGACCTCCACGGCGAAGCGCGTGAAGCGGGGGAGATTCACGTGCATCACATACCGTGCCCAGCTGCCCCATACGGCGGCGAGACCGGCGCCGTGCGCCACATCGAACATGCCGCCGAGCTCGTGCTCGATCTTGTGCGTTGCCCAGTCCTGCACCTTGCCAACACCCATGAGATTGTTGTGGGAAAGACTGCCCGCCCACATCAGCTCGGCGCGCGCATCGTAGTCGTTCGGGTCGGCGAGCGCTTTTTTGATGTTGGCCATCACGGTCTTGAGAAGCCCCTCGCTCATGCGGTCGAGGAGTTCCGTGTGGTCGGTGTTGGAAAAATAGCGCTCAAAGGTGTGCATCATGATGTCTACGCCGCCGCTTGCCGTCTGGTACGGCGGAAGCGTGCAGGTGAGCGCGGGGTTCATAATGGCAAAGCGCGGGCGGGAGCACTCGTAGTTGACGCCTTTTTTGAGCCAGCCGTCCTCGTTGGTGATGACACAGGAGTTGCTCGTTTCGCTGCCTGCGGCGGCGATCGTCAGTACCGCGCCGACGGGGGCACACGCCTTGGCCGTCGCCTTGCCCATGAAAAGATCCCAGATATCAAATTCGGGGTTCGCAAGCGCGTAGCCGATGGCTTTCGCCGTGTCGATCACGCTGCCGCCGCCGATGGCGAGCAGAAAGTCTGCGCCGGTCTCCTTCGCGAGCGCAATGCCGTCGCGCACGCGGCTGAGCCGGGGGTTCGGCTGCACGCCGCCGAGCAGTTCATAAGGGATGCTTGCGGCCTTGAGCGAATCGGTGCAGCGGTCGAGCAGACCCGAACGCACAGCGCTGCCGCCGCCGTAAACGACAAGTACATGCGTGCCGCCGCATTCGCGGACAAGCTCGCCGCAGTGTTTTTCGGTGTCGCGTCCGAAAACGACCTTTGTAGGAACGCAATACTCAAAGTTCTGCATGATGAATCCTTCCTTCCAGTATGTCTATGTAGCTTTTTACATCAAAGGGATCGAGCGGCGTATCGCGCCGCAGATAGAGCGGGTGATGGGGGTGTCCCTTCACGGAGCGCTTGCCCGCCGTGAACCACTCCGCGCCAAACTCTTCGCCGATGGCGATCATGTCCGAAACACAATGAGGAAGATACCGCCGCATTTCAATGATGTTGCCCCAGGCTGCCCACACCGCCGGGCGGCGGGGGAGCGAGGCTTCAAGGACATACCGGAACGCCGCCATGTTCTCCGCGTGCAGCGCGGCGTTGAGCGCGGCGTCCATGTCGTTCGGGCGCGTGGCGCGCTGGGCGTAGACGTTGAACATGATAAAGCTGTCGTACCCGTTTGCCAGAGCGATGCGCTGCACACTCTGGAGCGTCGGGTCGAGCGCGTCCGGCGCGGCGGTCGAGGGGTTCACACCGATGCAGATGAGCGGCTTTTCCCCGCGCGTGCCGAGAATATATCGGTACTCGGTATAAAAATCCGGGACGTACAGCCAGCGCGCGGCGTCGTAATCGCCGCGCTGGCCGCTCTTTTCCAGCGCTTCCTGAAACGGCAGAAGTTCCAGCGTATCGGTGTCGGCGGTCGGAATGTGCATGGAGATGACTCCTTATCTTTATTTACTGCCGCAGCAGCGCGCGGCGCGCCTCATGGTCGGGCATGACGGAGGCGATGAAGCGGTAAAATGCCGGCGAATGGTCATGGTGGCGGATGTGTGCGAGCTCGTGCACGATAACGTAGTCGATGGCTTCCTCCGGGTACTGCATGAGCCGCCACGAAAAGCTGATCGCGTTTTTGCCGCTGCAGCTTCCAAAGCGGGTGCGCGCGCCGGTGATCGTCACGCGCGTCGGGTGCACGCCCATGAGCGCGGCGTAGTGCTCGATCTTCGGCGGGAGAATCGTTTTGGCCTTTTCGATGAGCGCACGGCGCTGCGCTTCGTCCGGCTCCGGGTGCGCCGCCTGGCGCGCCGCGAACCGTTCGTGTTCGCGCGCGAGCCACGCGCTCTCCTTTTCCACGATCCGGCGGATCTCCGCCTCGGACGTGAAGTACGGCGCACGCACGATGAGCTTTCCGTCCCGGTCGAGCCGCAGACCAACAGTCCTCCGGTTGGAGCGGACGATCGTATAGCTTTCCATCAGTACCAGATCCACCCGAAGAGAAGAATTTTGATGATCCATTGTCCGGCAGTGTAGCTGACGGTCACCGGGATCTCCTTCGTGACGAACCCGTCGCCGGAAACGCAGGTGAGCACGGTCTCGCCGCGCTCGCAGGCGCGCACCTCACCGGTGTCGGGATCGACCGAGGCAACGTTGATGTTCGAGCTGTACCAGAGAACGGTCTTGTCCGAGGCGTCCTCCGGCGCGATCG
>CAVIVK010000302.1:0-1111 GCA_963645975.1 Bifidobacteriaceae bacterium
CGAGCGTATCCGGCACAACGATGCGAGGCTCGCCCGCCGCGCCTTGCTCCTCACAGAGCACCGCAAGCGCACCTTTTTGCAGCACGTCAGGGATATACTTATGTCCATCCGTCCGCTCGCCGCGCAGCGCGAGAAAGAGACATCCTTTCCCCGCCTGCCGGCTGTCTGTCACAATGGAAGAGGGCGCTTTGTCCAGCGTCTCTTCGTTTCCCTGCCATTGGCTGCGGCAGGCGCGGAGCATTTCGCCGATCGTCATTCCGTTCATTTCTTATACTTCTTCAAAGATGCTTCAATGATCTTTTCACACAGCTCGCCGTAGTCCATGCCCTCAGCCGCCGCCATCTGCGGGATGAGGCTCGTCGGCGTCATACCGGGGAGCGTATTGGCTTCGAGGCAGTAAAGCTCGCCGTCCGTCTTGTCCATCAGAAAATCGACACGGCCATAGGCATCGAGATGAAGCGCCTCGTATACGCGCTCGGCCAGACGCTGCACGCGCGCAGTATCCTCCGCGCTGATCGGTGCAGGGCAGATTTCTTCGGTGAGTCCCGCCTGATATTTGTTCTTATAATCATAAAAACCGGTCTTGGGAATGATCTCGATGACCGCCATGGCACGGCCGTCCATCACGCCGACGGTCAACTCCCGGGCACGGATGTACTTCTCCACCAGCACCGCGTCGTCACACGAAAAGGCCTCATCAAGCGCGACAGAGAGTTTCTCCGGCTCGGTGACGATGCTCGTGCCGACAGACGAACCGCCGGAGCAGGGCTTTACGACGCACGGAAAGCCGATGCTCTCCGGTACCGCGTCACCGCGGCGAAGCGTGACGCCCGGCGGCGTGGGGATGCTGCTGTCGCGGAAGAGAATTTTGCTCAGTTCCTTATCCATGGCAAGCGCGCTGCCGAGATAGCCGCTGCCGGTATACGGCACGCCGTAAAGATCCAGGCAGGCCTGCAGTTTCCCGTTCTCGCCCTCCGCGCCGTGCAGCGCGAGGAACGCAATGTCTGCCGCGCGGCAGATCTCGATCACGCCGGGGCCGATCAGCCCATCGCCGCCGCGCTGGGCGCGGATTTTGTCAAGATCGGGCTCAGTCTCCCGGACGGAGTAGACA
>CAVIVK010000302.1:1121-2622 GCA_963645975.1 Bifidobacteriaceae bacterium
GAGTAGACAGAGTCACCGGCGTCAGAGGTAAAAGCGCCGCGGGGATCGGATACCGCCGAGGGATTTCCGAGAAAGAGATCAACCAGCGCAACCTTATGTCCACGCGCTCGAAGCGCGCGCGCCGCGCCCGTACCCGAGCTGATGGAAACGTCTCGCTCGGCGCTCAACCCGCCGCAGATAACAGCTATGTACATGAGTCATGCCTCCCATGTTTGCAATTCGTTTTATTATACATCACTCACGGGAGAATGGAAACACAATATTTGCTTTTTGCTCTGCAAAAAATGTGTTCTGCACGGTTTATCTGCCGTTGGAAATGATTTTTCCGGAAAAAGGGGATTGTTATTTCTCTGCTGCGTTGGTATAATGATTTGGTTATAAGAAAGGTCGGTAATCCGAATGTCCTATATTGTCCTTGACCTGGAATGGAACCAGGCTATGAGCTCCAACGCCTCCGTATTCAACCGCCTCCCCATCCATCTGAGCGGCGAGATCATTCAGATCGGCGCGGTGAAGCTCGACGATGATTTCTGCCCCGCGGAGGAGTTTCAGTCCGACGTGCGACCGATTTACTTCCGCAGCATGCACTACAAAGTCAAGAAGCTGACCGGCATCGATAAGGAACGGCTCAGCCACGGCGACACCTTCCCCACCGTGTTCCAACGCTTCCGCGAGTGGTGCGGCGAGGATCCGGTGTTTGTCACCTGGGGCTACGATGACCGGCGGATCATGGAACAGAACATCATCATCCACGATCTCGACTGGGACTGGATCGCAGACTGGATCAATCTTCAGCTCATCTACAACATCCAGACCGGCGGCGATAAAAACCAGAAGTCCCTTGCCACCGCAATGGAGCACTTTTCCATTGAGCAGACCCGCGTAGCGCACGACGCGCTTGGCGACGCCTACAACACGGCGCTCGTATGCTCGAAGCTCGACTTTGCCGAAGGCCTTGAGCAGTACGACAACGCCACCTCCCTTCTCGCCACGCGTCTGCCGGAGGATAAGCACCACACCGATGAGCCGGATGCGCTCGAGCACCGCGCCTTTACCGGGTACAACTCCCGTTCCGAGGCGTTTCTGGACGCGGAGGTCACAAGTGCCGTCTGTCCCGACTGCGGCGAGCCGCTGGAGCTGACGCGTTGGGTCAACCAGGGCGACCGGCGGTATATGACGATCGGCACATGCGAAGAGCACCGCAAATTCCTTGTCCGGCTCAAGTTCCGCAAAACGGAAAACGACAGCTGGTCGGTGAACCGTATCGTTTACCGCGCCGACGACGAGATGGAGAAATTCTATCGCGACAAGGCGACGCAGAGCCGCCGCCGCGGCCGCGGACACCGCCGCCGCAGAAGCGAAAACGCCTGAAACGCATAACAAAAACGGGGGCTGCACAGCGGTGCAGTGCACCTGTAAAATGAAAGTAGACACTCACAAAAGTGTGGGTGTCTACTTTTTTGGTATAGTATAAGGGAAAGGAAGTGAGAACATGGGCAAA
>CAVIVK010000303.1:0-6725 GCA_963645975.1 Bifidobacteriaceae bacterium
GGGCTACACCACCAAGGCCGCCTGGGAAATGACCGACATGTTCCATCTCGAGGCCATCAAGCTCATCTCCGCCCATCTGCGCGAGGCCGTGAAGGGCACGAAGGAAGGCCGCGAGGGCATGGCTCTCGGCCAGTATATCGCCGGTATGGGCTTCTCGAATGTCGGCCTCGGCATTGCGCATTCCATGGCGCACACTCTCGGCGCGGTGTACGATACGCCGCACGGCGTTGCCTGCGCGATGATGCTGCCGATCGTCATGGAGTATAACGCCGAATGCACCGGAGAGAAGTACCGCGAGATCGCCCGCGCCATGGGCGTGGAGGGCGTCGATTCGATGACCCAGGCCGAGTACCGCAAGGCTGCGGTCGATGCCGTGAAGAAGCTCTCCCACGATGTTGGTATCCCGGAGAAGCTGGAAGCGCTGAAGGAAGAGGATCTTCCCTTCCTTGCGGAGAGCGCTTATGCCGACGCCTGCCGTCCCGGCAACCCCAAGGACACGAACGTCGCAGAGCTGACGGAGCTGTTCCGGAAGCTGATGTAAGAAAATATATTTGAAAATAGCCGTCCGGCGTCTGTCGTTTTTGACAGACGCCGGATGTTTTCTTATAATTACGCTGTAATTGATTACGGCGTAATTATAGTGAATGAGGTGAGTCTATGGCATTACGGGATCACTCGCTGGACGAAAAGATCACGGCGGCGGCGCGCGCGGAGTTTCTGGAAAAGGGGTACGCTGGTGCGTCGCTCCGAAAGATCGCAGAAAACGCCGGGGTTACCGTCGGCGCGATCCAGACGCGCTACCGCTCAAAGGACGAGCTCTTTCAGAGCCTTTTGCAGCCGTTTCTGGACGATATCGCTGCGACATTTCAAAGCGTGCGCGCGGATTACTATTCCGGCGAGAGTGGGGATCTGCTCTCGCAGCTCAAAGCCTCTATGCAGCACGAGTCCGCGGCCATCCTTCATCTGATTTTCGCGCATTACGAGGAAGCGGTACTGCTGCTCTACCGAAGCGCGGGCAGCGCGCTGGAGCCGTATTATGACGCGCTGGTGAAAAGCAAGATCGCGGAGAGCGCCGCCTTTTTCCGCGCTGCAGGCTATACCGGCGTGGATGAAACGCTGCTCGCCCTGCTGATCTCCGCACAGTTCGATAGCTACCGCCGCATTGTTGCCGAATGTCCCGACCGGCAGACCGCCGAAAGATATATGAGCTCGCTCATGACCTATCACTACGGCGGCTGGGTCGCTTTATTTGAAGAGATAAAACAAACGCAGGAGGCGCAAAAATGAAATACAACGGGTTCTATTTCTGGATGTTCAAGGGCTCCATGAAAAAGGTTTTGGCGGAAAAGTATGGCAAAGCGTATGCTGCCGAGATCATGAAAAAGAGCCAGAAGGTTTACCGGGAGCTTGTGGAGCGCGCGGACGATATCGG
The DNA here is from genome assembly GCA_963645975.1 of Bifidobacteriaceae bacterium. GTDB lineage: Bacteria > Bacillota > Clostridia > Oscillospirales > Oscillospiraceae > Apopatocola. The sequence continues at coordinate 1,433 of CAVIVK010000303.1, forward strand.
GGACGATAACCCGATGGCGTACAATGAGCTTTTCGCACTCGCGTTCGTTGCGCCGTATGTGGCGAGCGAGAAGAAGATCGCGCCAGAGACTGTGCAGGAGATGATGCGCCGCTCGCTCTATCATATCAAATGGTACTTTGCTCGGACAGATCTGAACACGCCGAAGGGGAAGGCAGAAAATAAAAAGAGCATCGTGAAATATGTTGCGTGGTACACGCCGGAAAAGGAGGCGCAGTATCCGGCGTCCTTCCAGGTGGACTTTGTCGGCCAGCCCTACGAGGGCGCGTGCTACTACCGCATCACGCGCTGCCCCGTCTGCGCCTATGCGCAAAAGCTCGGCGTCGCGGAGCTTATGCCGCTCTTCTGTGAGCTGGACAATGTGATGATAACGCTCCAGCACGGCGTTCTCCACCGCGAGCAGACCCTCGCCGCCGGCGGGGAGTACTGCGATTACTACATTACGGGAGACAAAGAAAAGGCTCCCTGAAAAGCCGCCAGCCCCTGAGAATACACATGGTATTCTCAGGGGCTGCGTTTATCATCGGAACGGAAACCTCTCCGTCTTTTGCCTGCGGCAAAATCCACCTCCCCTGGTAGGGGAGGTAAGATCATTCTCCGCAAACTCACTTGGCTCCCCTCGTTAGGGGAGCTGGCGCGGCGCGCAGCGCCGTGACTGAGGGGTTAAAGTTCAAGCATCTCGCGAAACGCCTTGATATACCCGTCGGCGGCTGCCTGCTCATCAGCTTCCGCGGCCATGCGGAGCAGCGGCTCGGTGCCGGAGAAGCGACAGATGACCCAGCTTCCGTCCTGGAAATACACCTTGCAGCCGTCTTCGAGACTGACGTGGTCGATGGCTGCACCGAAGTCCGGCACCTTCTTTTCCACGAAAAGAACGTCCTGCAGCTCGGCCTTGCGCTCCGGCGTCATGCGGAAGTCCGCCTCCGCCCAGCAGGGATTGCCATACTGCTCGGTAATCTCGGCGAAGAGCTCAGAGACGGATTTTCCCGTAACGGCGAGCATCTCCACAAGCAGCGCTGCGGCGTAAATGCCGTCCTTGCCGGAGATGTGGCCGCGCACGGCCATGCCGCCGGACGACTCGCCGCCGATGATCGCACCGGTCTCGCTCATCTTCGCGGAGACCCATTTGAAGCCGACGGGCACCTCGTAGCACTTTTGTCCGAGCCCCGCGGCGACGCGGTCGAGCAGGCAGGAGGTGGAGTTGTTGCGCACACACGGCCCTTCCCAGCCGCGGTACTTCACAAGATAGTAGTAGAGCAGCACGAGCAGCTTGTTCGGGTGGATGAACTGCCCCTCGTTATCGATGACGCCGAGACGGTCGGCGTCACCGTCGGTCGCAATGCCGAGATCGCAATGCCGGTCGAGCACGAGCGCGGCGAGCGGCTTTAGCGTATCGACGTTCGGCGCGGGCAGTTTGCCGCCGAAAAGTGTGTCGTGGCGGTCGTGGATGACCTCAAGATCGCACCGGCACGTCGTGAGCAGCATGCTCAAACTCGACCAGCTCACGCCGTACATCGGGTCAAAGCCGATGCGCAGCGAGGCTTTTTTGATCGCGTCCACGTTCACGGCGGAGAGAATGCTGTCGAGATACTCGTTCATCAGGTAATCCTCGACGATCTTCCCCTCGGCGAGCGCGGTATCGTAGTCCACGCTCTTCACGTCCGCGGGGGAGATCTTTTCAATCTCTGCCTCAATGCGGCGCGTTACGGTCGCGTCGGCGTCGCGTCCGCCCTCGGTGAACACCTTGATACCATTATAAATGGCGGGGTTGTGGCTCGCCGTCACGGCCATGCCATAGGGCATGTTCCGGCGCTTAACGGTGAACATGATGAGCGGCGTAGGGCTCGAACGATTGATGACGTAGGGGCGGAAGCCGTAGCCCGCGAGCACCTCGCACGCCCAATGCGCCGATTCCTTGGAGAGAAACCGCCGGTCATAGCCGACGCAGATCTCCGCCCCGGCGTGGCCCTCTTTCTCCATGAGCGCGCACAGCCCCGCGGTGAGCAGGCGGATGTTCTCCTTTGTAAACTCGTCGGCGATGATGGCGCGCCATCCGCCGGTGCCGAACTTTACCATGTGTATCTTACTCCTTTCGGTTCATAACAACTTCCACGCGGCACTCCGTCCCGGCGGGGAGCTGGGGCAGAGCGGCCACGGTTTTGCCGTTCATTGTGATGCTCTCCACGCCCTTTTCCACGCCGTGGGGATTCGTCACATGGATGTGGTACATCGCGCCGCGCCAGCGGCGGTGTACCGTGAATTCGTTCCAGTCCGCCGGGATACAGGGATCAATGCGCAGCATATCAAAATCCGGCTGCACGCCGAGCAGATACTGCGTTGCGGCGTAGTACGCCCAGCCGGACGAGCCGGTCATGAACGGATGCCGCGCGCGGCCAAATGCCGTGTGGTCGCGCCCGACGACAAACTGGCAGTACGTATAGGGCTCCGCCTGCCGCACTTCGATCTTGTCGTTTTGCAGCGCGGGACAGAGCGCATTGTAAAATTTCATCGCACGGCTGCCGCGGCCGAGCATCGTCTCGGCGCACCATGCCCATGGGTTCGGGTGGCTGAAGATCGCGCCGTTTTCCTTGAGTCCCGGATAGACGCGTGTGACAAAGCCGATACCGTCGTCAATCTTCGTAAAGCTCGGCGCGTTGAGCAGGAGACCGTAGGGCGTGTAGAGATATTCGTCCACGCTGTCCATCGCGCTCTCACCGTGCTCCTGACCGGCAACGCCGGAGAGCACCGCCCAGGTGTTACTCTCCATGTGTACCTTTCCCTCAGTATCCGAGTGTGTGCCGATCTTCCGGTTGTCGGCGGTGATGCCGCGGATGTACCATTTGCCGTCCCAGAGAACATTTTCGCAGGCTTCTTTGACCTTTGCCGCCATGGCGCGGGCGCACGCGGCGTCCTCCGTGCGGCCGAGCCGGTCGGCGAGCGCGGCAAAGTGGCCGAGCGCCCAATGGTGAAGAAAGCTCACCATGGCGCTCTCGCCGCCGCCAAGATTCAGACAGTCGTTCCAGTCGGCGCGAAGTCCCTTGCAAATGCCGTTCTGCCCAACCTGCTTCGCGGAGAAATTGAGAATGTGCCAGAGATGCTCGTATACCGTACCCTCGCCGCCGTCGGCGTAGGTGACGGTCTCATCGGCGAAGGCAAGATCGCCGGTCTCACGGATGTACTGCACCACCGCGCCGACGAGCCAGAGCGCATCGTCCGCGCAGGCGTCCTTGAGTCCGTGGACGATCTGGCTCTTGTCCGGCGTCGGAATGACGGTGGGGGAGCGGAACGAGGGCTTCGGCGGCTCCGGTTCAAACCAGCGGGGCTCGGAGAGGTGCAGCCCGTACCCCTGCGATGTGAGCGCGCGCAGCAGCTCCACGATACGCCCCCGGCACTTTTCCGGGTTGGAATGGGGGATCGTCATGGCATCCTGCGCTGTGTCGCGGTAGCCGAGACCGACGCGCCCGCCGACCTCGATGAACGAGGTGAAGCGTGAGAACATGACATTGATCTCGCTCTGATAGAGATTCCATATATTGAGCTCGGTGTTCATGCCCTCGTTCGGCGTTTCCACCTGCAAAGCCGAGAGCTTTTTATCCCAGAACGCTGCGAGACGGCAGAAATCCTCGTCCGCCCGCTCGCGGGTATACTTCTGGCGCATCGCCTTCGCGTTCTCGTAGCCGCCCTCGCCGAGCAGATAGAGAAGCTTCGTCTCCTCGCCCGGTGCGAGCGTCAGGCGCTTATGCAGCGCGGCACAATGGTTGCCGCCGTTTTCAAAGCTGCCGGAGCATTCGCCGCGCTCTACCGCAATCGGGTCGCGCTCGGTGCGGTACGATCCAAGAAAGCTGTCCCGCAGGCAGTCAAACCCGTCCGGCGTGAAGTCCGCAGTAAAGAATTGGTAGCCGTTTTCCTCATAGTGCAGTTCGTATTCAATGACGCCGTCAACGTACCGGCTCCCGGCGGCGTACAGGCTCATCTGGAAATTCTGGTTGTCCATCGCCACATGGTGGAAGCTGAATTCGGCATAGGAGAACACGGAGAGATGCCGCTCGCGCCCGCTGTCGTTTCGCAGCGCGATGTCCCAGAGCTCGACGGGATCATCCATCGCCACAAAGAGCGTCTGCTGCGCGTGAATGCCGTTATAGTCGCTCAAATACCGGACATACCCCAGACCGTGGCGGCAGGAGTAGGCCGCCTTGTCGCGCCCGACCGGCTGCCAGGAAATGGTCCAGTATTCGCCTGTGTCGTCGTCGCGCAGATAGATATAATGTCCCGGCCCGTCCATCGGTACGCCGTTCGCTCGGAAGCGGGTCACGCGGTGATACTCCGAAGAGCCGCACACAAGATACCCTCCGGCGGTGTGGTTGAAAACGCCGTAGAGGTCGTTTTGCCCGATGTAGTTTGTCCAGGATACCGGCAGGTCTACCCGGTCGATAACATATTCGCGCCGGGTGTTGTCAAAATGTCCGTATTGCATGGCGATCCCCTCCCGTATTTTATGACAAGTACCAGTATACGCGCTTTATCCGGGAATGGAAAGAACCGAAACTGCTCCTTTTTGCCTCTTGTTGCGCAGAAAGGAGCATGGAAGGTTGTCATAATTTAGTTAACATAAATAAGTTGACATAAATATCAACTTAGCTCACGGAGCAGCGCGCGGCAGCCGTCGTTCACATCGCGCCAGGTCGCCTCAAAATCGCCGGTGTACCATGGATCGGCAACGTTCCCGCCGCGCCCAACGTGGTCGAGCAGAAGGGAGACCTTCCCCTCCGGATCGCCGGAGAATACGCGGCGCATATTGCGGATGTTCTCCTCGTCCATGCCGATGATAAGATCAAAGTTTACATAATCCTTTGATGTGATCTGCCGCGCTGCATGGCCGGCGCAGGAGATGCCGTGCTCGGCAAGTTTCCGGCGTGCCGAGGGATATACGCCGTTTCCCAGCTCCTCGCGGCTCGTCGCCGCGGAGGCGATGAAAAACTCATCCGCGACTCCGGCCTTTGATACAAGATCCTTCATCACATATTCCGCCATCGGGCTTCGGCAGATGTTGCCCAGACAGACAAAGAGTATCCTCGTCATGGTGTTCTCCGTTTCATTTCGATATGTTCATTGTACCACATCGCCGCGACGATTTACACCCGGTATCTGCATGAAATTCCCGATGGGTTTTCACAATAATAACCGCTGAAATAATAAATGTCAGAATATCCGACACCGGCATGGAATACAGCACACCGTCCAAGCCGAAGAACACCGGCAGCAGCAGGGCAAAGCC
>CAVIVK010000304.1:0-4061 GCA_963645975.1 Bifidobacteriaceae bacterium
GCCGGATGTTATCTCCATGGAGGATGATCCCAGCACCGCCACGCGCAAAAAGCCGGAGTCTTCGATGGCCGTTGCGCTGCAAATGCTGCACCGCGGCGAGGGCGATGCCGTCATTTCTGCCGGAAGCACCGGCGCTCTTTTGAGCGGTGCTACGCTCACGGTGCGCCGTATCCGTGGCATCCGCCGCGCCTGCTTTGGCCCCGTGATCCCGAACGGCGGCAAAGGTACGCTGCTCATTGACTGCGGCGCGAACGTGGAGTGCACGGCGGAATATCTGCTGCAGTTTGCCTATATGGGCAAGTTCTATACGCACGACCTTCTCGGGTGCGAGAATCCCCGCATCGGTCTTTTGAACATCGGCGCGGAGGAGACAAAGGGCACGGAGCTGCAGAAACAGACCTATGCTTTGCTGAAGGAAGCGCACGAGGCTGGCCGGCTCAACTTTGTCGGCAACGTGGAAGCGCGCGACGTGTTTTCCGGAAATGTGGACGTTCTTGTGTGCGACGGCTTCTCCGGTAATGTTCTGCTTAAGTGCATCGAAGGTACGGCTATGATGCTCATGAAGCGTCTCAAGGGCATTTTCTATAAGAACACCGCAAACAAACTTGCCGCAGCCGTTCTGAAAAAGGATGTGTACGCGCTCAAATCGCTCTTTGATCCGAGCGAGGTCGGCGGTACGGCGCTGCTCGGCATTTCCAAGCCCGTCATTAAGGCGCACGGCTCTTCGGACGCGCGGGCGATCCGCAGCGCCGTCCGGCAGGCAATTACATTCATCGATTCTGACGTTATCGGCAGCATCGAGAAGAATGTTGCATATATGCGTATTTCACCGAACGAAGGAGATTAAAGAAAATGGTACTCGAACAAATCATCAAAATGGTCGCCGAACAGTTTATGATCGACGAAAACGAAATTACGGCGGACACGTCCTTTGTGGATGATCTCGGCGCGGACTCTCTCGACGTTGTGGAGCTCACGATGGCGCTGGAGGAGACGTTCTCTCTGCCCGACACGCCGGAAGATGAGCTGACCAACATTCACACCGTCGGCGACCTGGCTGACTACGTGTCCCGCGCGACGCAGGAATAAGCGCATGACCGCTCTGGAAGAGAGACTGGGCTATTCGTTCCGGAACCGGGCGCTTCTCGAAACGGCGGTGACGCACAGCTCTTACGCTAACGAGAACCGCGCCTCCGGCATCGTGTGCAACGAACGGCTGGAGTTCCTGGGCGATTCCGTCCTCGGCGTTACGGTTGCGGATTTCCTTTACCGGCGATTTCCCGATATGCCCGAAGGGCGCATGACACGTCTTCGCGCGGAGCTCGTTTGTGAACAGTCGCTCCACCGCGTGGCGCTGGAGCTGCATCTCGGCGACTATCTCCGTCTTGGCAAGGGTGAGGAACATAACGGCGGACGGGAGCGTGCGTCGATTCTTTCTGACGCTGTGGAGGCGGTTATTGCTGCCATGTATCTCGACGCCGGTATGGAAACGGCATCGAGATTCATCCATCGCTGCCTGCTGGATGATGTCCGCGCCATTGAAACGCCTTCTTTCACCGACTACAAAACCGCCCTGCAGGAGCTGGTACAGCGCCAAAGCGGGCAGGTGCTCTCCTATGAGCTCATCGGTGAAGAGGGGCCCGACCATGCAAAGACATTCCGCATGCAGGTTTGCCTGAACGGCGACCCCATCGGAATTGGAACCGGCCGCACCAAAAAGGAAGCAGAGCAAACCGCCGCCGCCAGCGCGCTGGAGGCGCTGCGGAAGTGACGCCGCGCCGATGTATCCTTCCCATATTTGTCCCTCATGCAGGCTGCCCGAATGACTGCGTTTTCTGCAACCAGAAGCGCATCTCCGGCAGCCTGCTTCCGGCTTCTGCGGAAATGGTGCGTGACGCCGTTTCGGTGCTTGAGCCAGGCAGCGGATACGAGCTGGCGTTTTATGGCGGCAGCTTTACTGCCATACCCGAAGCGGAGCAAGAAGCGCTGCTTGCTGCGGTGATTCCGGCGCGGGAGTCTGGCGCCATATCAGCGATTCGCGTATCGACAAGGCCGGATGCCATAACGGAAGAAAAACTTGCGCGTCTGCGATTTTACGGCGTGGAAACCGTGGAGCTTGGGGCGCAGTCCATGTGCAACGAGGTGCTGCTCCGCAGCGGGCGCGGCCATACGAGCACGGATACCGTAAAGGCGGCAAAGCTTGTGAAAGACGCGGGCTTTACGCTCATTTTGCAGATGATGACAGGACTTCCCGGCAGCGATGACGCGCGGGATATCGAAACAGCGCGTGCCATTGCCGCGCTTTGCCCGGACGGCGTGCGCATTTACCCGACGGTCATCCTCCGCGACACGCCGCTCTATGATCTCTGGCAAGCAGGGAAGTACCGGGCACATACTGTGGAGGAGGCCGTGCGTGTCTGCGCGCGTATCCTGCCGATATTCGATTCTGCCGGAATCCCGGTCATCCGTTTGGGACTGAATCCCTCGGACGAGCTTTCTGGCGGCGCTGCCGTTGCCGGGGCGTATCATCCGGCGCTCGGCGAGTTGGTGCGCTCCCGCCTCTGGCGTGATAAGGCGGAGGCAATGCTCTCCGGCACGCTGCCCGGCGAGAATGTGTTTCTCGGCGTTTCGCGAAACAGAATTTCCGTGATGACGGGGCAGCACCGAGCCAATCTATTGTATCTTCAGGAGCGATTCGCGCTCCGATCGGTGCGCGTTTGCGCGGCCGATGTCCCGGACGGAGAGATCGTCCGGATATAAGTTGCAAAAGAATACAATTTAGTATATAATAAATTGTTTTGATGCAACTTTACTTGTTGAGGAGAAGAAACCGTGTATTTAAAAGCGCTGGAACTCCAGGGCTTCAAGTCGTTTCCCGAAAAGACGCGGCTGAGCTTTGAAAAAGATATAACCGTGATCGTCGGTCCCAACGGCAGCGGCAAGTCCAATTTGTCGGATGCGTTGCTGTGGGTTATGGGCGAACAGAAAACGCGTATGCTGCGCGGCGGGAAAATGGAAGACGTTATTTTCGGCGGCACCGAAAAGCGCGGGGCAATGGGCTTTGCGCAGGTGACGCTCGTATTGGATAACACGACGCGCATTCTACCGCTGGATACCGACGAAGTCAGTATCGCCCGGCGCTACTACCGCAGCGGCGAGAGTGAGTACTACATCAACCGCGAACAGGTACGTCTGCGCGATGTAACGGAGCTGCTGATGGATACCGGCCTCGGCTGCGACGGCTACTCAATCATCGGGCAGGGACGGATCAGCGAGATCGTTTCCGCCAAGTCCACCGACCGGCGTGAGATATTTGAAGAGGCGGCGGGTATTGCCCGCTTCCGTCACCGCAAGGACGAGTCCGAACGCAAGCTTGCCCGCACGGAGGACAACCTCCTCCGCATCGGCGACAAGATTTCGGAGCTTGAAATGCAGGTCGAACCACTACGCAAGCAGTCGGAGACGGCGCAGAAATATCTCATTTTGCGCGACCAACTCCGCGAGCAGGAGGTTTCACTCTGGATGGCGAACCTTGACCGCCTGCACGAGCAGTCCGAACTGCTGAGAGCGGACTATGAGCGTTCCGTTGTAGAATGCACGGCGGCGCGCTCGGAGCAAGATCGGCTTTACGCCGAGAGTGAGCGCCTGGCTGCACGGATGCGCGATATGGATGTGCGTTCGGAAGAACTGCGCGAAACGCTTCGCACGACGGAGAACACCGCGGCGGAAACGGAAAGCGCAGCCGCCGTCATAAAAACGCAGCTTGCCAACAATGAGGAAACTCTGCAGCGTCTCCAGCGTGAAATCGGTGAGCAGAACGAGCGTGCCGGGAGCATTTCCCGGCAAATCGGCGAGCATCGTGCGCGCATTGAGAGTATTGCTGCGGAGCGCCATGCTCTCGCCGACCGGCTGGAAGAGCTGCGGAAGAGCGAGTCGGAAAATACCGCGGGAATGGACGAGCGCAGCCGCCGTATTTCCGCTATGCTCACGCGCGAAAATGAACTCACCGGCTCTCTGGCCGAGAGCCGCACCGCGATATCGCTTCTCGCCGAAAACCGCGA
>CAVIVK010000305.1:0-5363 GCA_963645975.1 Bifidobacteriaceae bacterium
GGGCTGTTGGAATAGAAAACCACATTATCATCAAAATCGGGCAGCACCTCGTCCAATTTCTCCTCGATCCTCAGCCGGCTGAAGAATTCCCGCGACGGCACAACAAACCGCTCCCGGTTCAGTTCGGACAGCTTTATCGATTCCCGCCCGGCCAACGGATGGTTTTTGTTGACCGCCCAGCAGATCGGCTCCGTAAGGAGAGGAATGGAGTCCTTCACAAGGCGCTTGCAGTTCACGTTCTCTTCGGAAAAGAGAATCACATCGTACCCTTCCACATCAAATATGTTGGAATGGTATTTTTGCAGATTGACCCGGGTGCTGTCGTTCCCGTCCCGGTAATAGTGCATGAGAAGATCCGAAATAAAAAGGGTAGACGGGGAAAACGCCAGAAGATTGATCGATTTGGTCTCCTCGTTGGCGCGTTTTCTTGTTTCACGCACGCAGTCATCAATGGAGGCCAGCGCCATGGAAATGTTATTATAAAAAAAGCGTCCGCTCGCGTTCAGCTTCAGCCGTTTCTTCTTCCGGTCAAACAGCTCCACGCCGAGTTCATCCTCCAGAGCGGAGATGCATTTGCTGAGCGACGGCTGCGCAACCAGAAGCTCCTCCGCTGCCTCGCGCATGTTCTCTTTCTCGGCAACGACAAGAAAATAGCGCAAATGCTGTAAATTCATCCAAAAATACCTCCTCATATTCCCCGGCAGTTATCAACTCGTAACAAAACACATATTAGACAATCCGGCTTTGAGCCGTTAAGATGTTGTCATACTTCAACATGGTACCAGTTGAAAACCGTCCGGGTCAAGGGGGATTGATAGTATTTTGCGTGTTTTTCGGAAAAAGGCGATATCCCCGGCGTCATACCAGGCGATGCGCTCCCCTTCGAGAGCCTTTGCCTGACGCCTCGCCCGTTTCCCCGCCAAAGAGCAGCTTCCGCGAACAGACAAATAAAATTACAAAGAAGGAAAAGAAACCATGACAACGACCATTTGCACGATAATTTTTATTCTGTGTATTATCAGCTTCGCCATCAACAAGATCCCCATGTGGGTCTCGGCCATGCTGGCCGTCCTCGCCATGTTCCTCACCGGCTGCGCCGATAAGTCCGTGGCGCTGTCCGGCTTTACGAACACGAACGTGTTCCTGATCGGCGCAATGTTCATTCTGGCTGCCGGTCTCGAAAGAACGTCCTATATCAACCGCCTCTGCGACTGGATTCTGCGCGTCTGCAACGGGTCCTTCAAAAAGGCGTATCTGGGCTATCTGATCGTGGCCATCGTTCTCATCAACTTTGTCAACAGCGTCATGGTTGCCTATGCCGTCGTCGCCCCGCTGCTGGGCGCGCTCTGCGACAGAAGCAACGAAAGCCGCTCCAAGTACATGCTTCCCCTCGCGATCGTCATCATGGCCACGATGGGCATTCTCCCGCTCAGCGGCGCCGTGGCCAACACCGCCATGTTCAACGGCATGATGGAGACGCTCGGCGTGACCGCCTTCACCATGAAGCCCATCGATTTTCTCATCGCGCGTGCCCCCATTCTGATCATCGCTCCCCTGTGGGCCTATTTTATCGGCCCCAAGATGTGCCCGCAGCAGCCGGTCACCGAGCTGAGCACCATGGAAGCGAAAAACAGCAGCAAAAAGCCGCTGTCCAAGTTCCAGGATGTCGCCGGTCTGGTCATTTTCTTCGTCTCTCTGATCGCCATCATCCTCGCCGATCCCATCGGTATCGACGCCTGGGTCGTGGCGCTGCTCGGCTCCCTGCTGATGATCGTTTTCGGCGTGCTGAAGGACAAGGAAGCCATCAAGGCCGTTCCCTGGGATCTTCTTCTGCTGGTTGCCGCTACGCTGAGCATGGGTGCCGCCCTGAACAAAACCGGCGCGGCGGAACTGATCGGCGACTCTCTGGCCGGTCTCCTCGGCGGGACGCGCAGCTCCTTTGTCTGCAACGCGGTGTTCTTCATCGTTCCCTTCGTGCTTACGCAGTTTATGTATAACCGTTCCGTTACCCAGATCTTTGCAACGGTCGCCATTCTGACCTGCGCTTCCATGGGCGCGAACCCCATCGGCCCCGTGATCCTCAGCTACGCCGGCGCCACCACCGCGTACCTCACCCCCATGGGAACGCCTGCCGCGGCGATGGCTATGAAGGACGGCGGCTACGATCTGAAAGCTATGTTCAAAGCCGGCTGGCTCCCGGCGCTGCTGCTGATCGTCACGTACACGATCTGGGTCTCCATCACTTACCCGCTCTTCTGAGCCAATAGGAAGAAATTTGTATGGTAGACAAATATAAAAGCATCCGTGAAGTGTTCTCCGAAACCGGGCGCATGCGCAGCTGGCTTAATGTGGAAATCGCTCTGGCCGAAGCGGAAGCTGAACTGGGGATGATCCCGGCGGAAGCGGCGGCGTCCATCGCCGCCATGGACCCTGCGGAGGTCATTTCTCTGGATCGGTATGAGGAATTCAAGCGCAAGGCCAACCACATTCTCGTTGCCTTCATCCGCATGTGCCAGAGCACGCTGCCGAAAGACGCCGGTGAGTTCCTTCATTACGGCGCAACCACGCAGGACATCTGCGACACCGCCATGATGCTGCGGCTGAAGCAGCTGACCGAGCTCATCCGGGAGGATTTCGTATCCATAGCCGAAGCTCTTTCCGCTCTGGCCGCCGAGCACAAGGATACCCTGATGGTTGCGAGAACCAACAGCATTCAGGCGCTTCCCATCACCTTCGGCTTCAAGGCCGCCGGGTGGGTCTCCGAGCTTCGCCGGGACATCGCGCGGCTCGATCACCTGCTTGCCTCAGACTTTGTTCTGCAATTGGGCGGTGCGGTCGGAACCCTGGCGGCGTTTGGAGAGCACGGCTTTGCGCTTCAAACGCGCGCAGCGGAAAAGCTCGGGCTGCAGACCGCCGATATTGCCTGGCACTCCTCCCGCGACCGGATGAGTGAGATCGCCTCCGTATACGCTCTTTGCAGCAATACGCTCTCCCGCATCGCGCAGGAGGTGTACCGCCTGATGGAGACCGAAATCTCCGAGGTCTATGAGCCGTGGTCGAAGGGCGTGATCGGCTCATCCACCATGCCGCACAAAATCAACCCGCACCGGTCGCTGCGCATCATTTTCAACTCCCGCGCCATCCGTTACCGCACCGCGGAGATATTTGAGGGCGCTATCGTGGATCATGAGCGGAACATCACATACTGCACCGACGAGATGGACTGTTTTGAGCAGATCGGCAATGTTTTCTCCCATATATTGGAAGAAGCGGTTTTCGTGTTCTCCCATTTGACGGTAAACAAGGAGAACATGCGGAAAAATCTCGATCTGCTGGGCGGAACCATCCTCTCGGAATCCCTCATGTTTGAGTTGGGCAAGCACGTCGGCAAGCAGACCGCACACCAGCTCATCAACGGTGCCGCTACCGAAGCGCTTCGCAGCGGGCTGGATATAAAGCAGGTACTGCTGAAAAACGGGGAGATCGCGCAATACCTTTCTCCGGAACGCATAGACGAACTGCTCGATCCGGCAAAGTACATTGGCCGCTCCGTGGAGATCACCGAGCGGATCACGGCAGGAGAAACGCCAGGCAATCCGCAAAAGCGGACATAAAGAAACGGGGCAAACCATGAGAGAGATCCATACAAACGACATTATTTCCTGTGTGGAGACATTGTGTACGAAGGCCAATTACTATCTTCCGCAGGACGTGATCGACGCTCTGGAGCGCTCGCAAAGCGAAGAGCGTTCCCCCCTGTGCCGGGACATTCTGGGCGACATTCTGGAGAACGCACGCATCGCGCGAAAAGAGCAGATTCCCATCTGTCAGGATACCGGACTGGCCGTTTTCTTTGTGGAGATCGGCCAGGAGGTACACATCACCGGCGGGTATCTGGAGGGTGCCATCAACGAAGGCGTGCGCCGCGGGTACGTCAACGGCTATCTGCGAAAGAGTGTTCTGGATGATCCCTTCCTCGTCCGAAAGAACACCGGGGACAATACGCCGGCCATAATTCACACCCGGATCCTGCCGGGAGAGGCGCTGCGCATCACGCTGGCGCCGAAGGGCGGCGGCAGCGAGAATATGAGCGCTCTGGGCATGCTCAAACCGGCGCAGGGACGGGACGGCGTAAAGCAGTTTATTGTCGAAACCGTCCGCCGGGCAGGCTCCAATCCCTGCCCGCCTGTCATCGTCGGCGTCGGCATCGGCGGGACGATCGAGAAAACCGCATGGCTGGCCAAGCACGCGCTGCTGCGCACGCTCGGCGAGCATCACCCCGAGCCGGAGATCGCGCGGTTTGAAGCCGAGGTGCTGGAGGAAGTCAACCGGCTGGGCATCGGCGCGCAGGGTTTTGGCGGGAGTGTCACGGCGCTGGCCGTGCACATAGAGACCTTCCCGGCGCATCTCGCCAGTCTGCCCGTTGCCGTGAATCTTCAGTGCCACGCCGCGCGTCACCAGACGGCGGTTCTGTAAGGAGGAGGAACTATGTCTGACCGGATAATCCATCTTCCTCTGACGGAGGACGTGGTCCGCGATCTGAAAGCGGGAGACCGCGTTCTGCTCAGCGGCACGCTCTACACCGGGCGGGATGAGGCGCACATGCACCTGCTCTCCATGCTGGAAAACGGAGAAGCGCTGCCGTTCCCGCTGAAGGGCCAGTGCATCTATTACGTCGGCCCGTGCCCGGCGAAGCCCGGCCGGGTCATCGGCTCTGCCGGGCCGACCACAAGCACCCGCATGGATTCCATGACGCCGCCGCTTCTGGAGCGGGGGCTGAAGGGAATGATCGGGAAGGGGCTTCGCAGCCGCGACGTGGTAGAGAGCATAAAAAGAAACGTCTGCGTATACTTTGCCGCCCTGGGCGGCGGCGGAGCGCTGCTGTCGCAGCGGATCAAAGAGGCGAAGGTCATCGCCTTTCCGGAGCTCGGCCCCGAGGCCATATATGAGCTTCGCGTTGAAAACTTTCCCGTAACGGTGGTCATCGACTGCGAAGGCAGCAATCTATATGAAATGGGTCCGGCGCCATACCGGATCACGGAATAAAAGCAAAAAGGAGCTTCTCATGGACTACGCGAAGGAATCCCTGCGCCTGCACGGCGAATGGAAGGGCAAGATCGAAGTGAAGGCGACGGTGCCGGTCAGCACGAAGGACGATCTGTCGCTCGCTTATACTCCCGGCGTGGCGCAGCCGTGCCTGGAAATCCAGAAGGATATCGATAAAAGCTACGAGCTGACGCGCCGCTGGAATCTCTGCGCCGTTATCACCGACGGCAGCGCCGTGCTCGGTCTCGGTGACATCGGCCCTGAGGCCGGTATGCCGGTTATGGAGGGCAAGTGCGTCCTCTTCAAGTCGTTCGGCG
>CAVIVK010000306.1:0-2661 GCA_963645975.1 Bifidobacteriaceae bacterium
GCGCTTCAACATCCTGCTCTGCACCGGATTCACAGCGCTCGCCACGATGCTTCTCGCGCTCATCCCGGACACGCTCATCGGCGCTTTCCTGCACGAGGCGGGCACCGGCGGCGATCTCGCGCTCACGCTCGCGGAGGGCGAAGACTATCTGCGCATCATGCTCTTCGGTCTGCCCGCGTTCTGCCTCACAACGGCGTATGTGAGTATACTGCGCGTTACCGGCGACAACCGTCTGCCGATGAAAGCGAGCATCGCAGCAATCTTTGTGAATCTCGTTTTCAACTATCTGCTCATCTACGGCAAGTTTGGTTTCCCGATGCTCGGCGTCCGCGGCGCGGCTATCGCAACGGTACTCTCGCGCTATGTGGAGTTTGGTCTGATTCTGCTCGGCACCCACGGAAGAAAGCAGCCGCCGGAATACATCCACGGACTCTACCGCGGCTTTTCGATCCCCGGGCATCTTGCCGGGCAGATCGTCCGCAAGGGCATGCCCCTGCTTGTGAACGAGATGTTCTGGTCGCTCGGCATGACGATGCTCACGCAATGCTACTCCTACCGCGGGCTGGACGCCATCGCCGCGCTGAACATCAACTCCACGGTGCTCAATCTCTTCAACACCGTCATCTTCACGATGGGCAACACCGTCGGCATCGTCATCGGCAATTTGCTCGGCGCGGAGGAGTACGACCGCGCACGGGATTACTGCCCGAAGCTCGCTGCGCTCAGCTGCACGGCAAGCGCGGCAGTCGGCGTGGTGCTGTTTCTCATTGCGCCGTATGCCCCGCGACTTTACAACACCTCGCACGAGATCATGACGCTTGCCGCGTCGCTCATGCGCATCTGCGCGATCATGCTCCCCGTTCACGCCGTCACGAACGCCGCCTACTGGACGATCCGCGCCGGTGGCCGGACATATATCACCATGCTCTCCGACAGCGTGTTCACCTGGGTCGTATCGGTGCCGATCGCGTGGGTCCTCATCCACAAAACAGGGCTGCCGCTCGTGGAGGCGTATCTCTTCGTGAACCTCGCCGAGCTCATCAAAATGGCCCTCGGCATCATTCTGCTGCGCCGCGGCATCTGGGTGCGCAACATCGTCACCGGAGAAGAGATTGCCGCCGGGCGCGAGGGGAACTGATTTGCGGTTGTAATATTCACCGTTTCGGTGTAGAATCTTTTTCAATGAGGTGAGAACCATGCATCGAATCGGTGTTTTTGACAGCGGCATCGGCGGTCTTACGGTGCTGCGCCAGCTCCGGCGCTCGTTCCCGCAGCTGGATATGGTATATCTTGGCGACACCGCCCGCGTCCCCTACGGCGGGCGCTCGGTAGAAACCATCACGCACTATGCCGAGGACGACGTGCGTTTCCTGCTCCGCAAGGACGTGGAGGCAATCGTCATCGCCTGCGGCACGGTGAGCTCCAACTCGCTCGACACGCTGCGGGAAAAATTTGATCTGCCAATCTACGGCGTGATCGAAAGCGCAGCGCGGCTCGCCGTGAGCGTTACAAAAACGCGCTCCGTCGGCGTAATCGGCACGCAGGCGACGGTCAAAAGCGGAGCATACGAGACGCACATCCGCGCCGCCGATCCCGCGGTGCGCGTCATTTCGCGTGCCTGCCCCCTTTTCGTCCCGCTCGTAGAAAACGGCATTGCGCCGGACGATATCGTCGCGGAAACGGTCTGCTCGCGGTATATGGAGGCGTTTGACGGCCAGAACATCGACGCGCTCATCATGGGCTGCACGCACTACCCTGTGTACCGCCCGGCGCTCGAGAAACGTCTGCCCGGCGTGCGGATGATTGACGTCGGCGAGGCGCTCGCCGAAGCGCTGCGCCCGCTCTTTGCCGGGTGTTGCGGCGACGGGACGGTCGAATACTATGTCACGGAGCGCAGCGCCGCCTTTGACGAGATCGTCCGCGTCATGGATCCCACGCTCGACCCTGCCGCCATCCGCGTGGAGAACGCTTTTATTCAATAAAGCACAACATGTGAAAATCCCGCCCGGAGAAATTCTCCGGGCGGGATCGTTTGTTTATTCGAGATTGAGACGCTTGTCGAGAATGGCGCGGGTGGCGAAGAAGAAGCCGGTGCCCTTGAGAAGCTCCAAACCGATGCCAATACCGAGCGTAGAGGCCGTCATGCCGACGCCCTGCGTGCGCCAGCCGGTGCTGTCCACGGTGACCTGCCAGCCGAGGAGCATCTCGGAGAAGGAGTCAGACGGGAAGAAGACCGACATGCACGCTCTCGTGAGAATGCTGACCGCAATGCTGATGCCGACGTAGGCGAGCAGCGCGAACCATCCGCGGTTCTTTTTGGCAAGATGGCCGACCGAAATGGCGGTATAGATCTGCAGGATGGTGGTAGCCATACCGATGAGCGAATATACCACGAACTCCGCGATCACCCAGCCCGTTCCGGCGGGCAGCGGATTGACGCGTAGATAACGGCCCGCCTCCTGGAACGCCTGCGCAACATCGCCAAAGCTGGGCGGCGCGAGCACCGCCAGCAAAAGGCCGCCGCTCAGCAGCGCCACAATGGCGCTCGCCAACGTGAAGATCATGCTTGTGAGCGCCTTGGAGGCGATGTGCGCCGCGCTCGTCACAGGCAGCGTGAACATGAGATAGCCCTCGTTTCCGAGAAGGCCCTTATAAAAGCGG
>CAVIVK010000307.1:0-5381 GCA_963645975.1 Bifidobacteriaceae bacterium
CAGCAGAACAATGAGCACCGGGGAGAGTCGTTCCACGCCCTTGAGAAGATAGTAGAGCGGATCATTCACGCTCCATGGGAAACGGGAGCAGGCGAACGCGGCAAAAATATACCCGCCGACGACCACGGCGAAGAGCGCCGCGATCGAGAGAAGATAGCGCGTAAAGAGGCGCATGGCGAGCGGGGAGAAGCGGTTCGGACGCTTATTCGATCTCATACCCCACCCCCCAGACGGTCTTGATGAATTTCGGGTTCCGCGGCGGCTCGTTCAGCTTTTCACGCAGCCGGGCGATATGCGCCATGACGGTGTTGTTGCTGTTTTGCAGGTATTTCTCCTTCCACACAGCCTCGAACAGCTCCTCGGACGGCACGACGCGCCCCTGCCGCGAGCACAGATACCAGAGGATCGAAAACTCGATCGGCGTGAGCGTAAGCTCCCGGCCATAGAGCGTGCATTTGTGGCTTTCGCGCTGGATCGTAAGGCCGCGGATATCGAACTCGACCGGTTCCCCCGACGCGGCGGCGTTCTGGTTGTAGCGCCCGGCGCGGCGAAGCTGTGTCTTTATGCGCGCGACGACCTCCAAGGGGTTGAATGGCTTGGTGATGTAGTCGTCTGCGCCGATCGTCAGGCCGAGAATTTTGTCGCTGTCGGCCACGCGCGCGGTCAGCATCAGAATGGGGAAGAAACGGCTCTCCCGGATTTTCCGGCAGAGCGAAAAGCCGTCGGTGTCCGGCAGCATCACGTCGAGCAGCGCAAGGTCGATGTGCTGCGATTCCACGCAGCGCAGCGCCTCTGCGCCGGTGGCGCATGTATGGACGGTGTAGCCGTCGTTTTTGAGATAGATCTCCAGAAGGTCGGCGATCTCGCGCTCATCGTCTACGACGAGGATGGTTTCGTTCATAGCGGTTCTCCCAACGGGCGGTTTGGTATTAAACTCATTAAAGCACAGTTTCCGTTCAAACGCAAGAAAGCGGGCGGGGCGGGGGAAAACCCCTCCGTCAAAACCCCGGTTTTGCCACCTCCCCTAACAAGGGGAGGCAAGATAGTATACGGCAAACCCACTTGGCTCCCTCAAAGAGGGAGGCGGCAGAACGAAAAGGACGCGCAGCATCCGGCTGCGCGTCCTTTCTATCGTTAAGGAGCTGTTTTATTTTTTCAAAAGTCGGTTGATGAAGCCGAGCAGCATGAGCATATCGTTCTCGTCCAGCTGCCGCATACCGGCGAGCGCCTTCTGGATCAGCTCCGGGTGTGATTCCTCGCCATTGAAAAACTGCTGCGGCGTGATGCCGAAATAATCGCAGATGGCAAGAAACTCCTTCATCGGCGGCAGCGCCTTGCCGGAGGAAATGTTGTATACATACCCGCGGCTGTGCCCTAAGTCGTAGCTCATCTGATATTCCGAAACGCCCTTGCGCAGCCGAAGCTCGGTAATGCGGTTCCGGATAAATTCCTCCGTCATTGGTATCACCTCACATAGATAATACCGATATGGAACAATTCGGCAGTAAATAAATATTTGTCAAAATATATTGAAACAACTAAAAATATATGTTACTCCTGGGATGCAATCCAAAAACCTTGAAAGAAATCCCTAAATCGACAAAAAAAGAAAGGAAAGATCACATCTATGGAAGCGGTAATTTTTGTTGCAGCTATCGTGGGGATCGCCGTGGCGTACTTCGCGGCAAAGGAGTTTGAACTTATCGCGAAAGAAAAGGGGCATACGAGCAAAAAGTATTTCTGGTGGGCGTTCTTGTTTGGCGCGGTCGGTATCCCGATGGTCATCGCGCTGCCCGACCGTCGCGGCGGAGCGGGAACAACGTCCGCCGGTCTGCCGGCGCGCGACGACGAGATCCCGGAAATTTGAGGTGCGGACATGAGCGAGAGATATACGCGCCTCTTTGCGCTGGAGGAAAATCTTTATTCCGAGGGATCACCGGTCGTCCTCTCCGCAGGAGCGCTGCTCAAGGATAACCAGACCGGAGCGGTGCTTGCGCAGCTCAAAATCAAGAACATCGGCGATAAAAGAATCAAGGCCGCTGCGGTACGCATCGCCTGCTTTGATACGCTGGGCAAGCCGCTGGAAGGCGTGGTTGAAAAGGAATACCTCGATCTTGACGCCGGGCGCGGTACGGAATTTGGGCAGAAGACGCTCATTTCTCTGCCGGATGCCTCGGCGCGCTCGTTCTCGGTCTCGGTTGCGTGGGTCGCCTTTTCAGACAATACGGTCTGGAACGCCTCCGGGGAGGCGCTGTCCGCTCTGCCGAAGCCGACCTCTCTTAGTGAAGTGCTTGGCGATGAAGAGCTCGTCAAACAGTACCGGGTAAAATACGGCGCGGGGGCAAAGACCTTTCCGCAAAAGCATAAGGATCTCTGGTTCTGCGCCTGCGGCGCGCTCAACCGCACGGACGAAGAGGCCTGCCATGTCTGCGGCCAAAAGCTTGCAAACCTTCTCCCGTTTGACGCGGAAGCGCTGAAAGCGGAGAAAAACGCTCGTCTGCAAAAGGAAGCCGACGAGCGCCGGAGAGCCGAGGAAGAAGCCAAAGCCGCCGCGGCAGAAAAGGCGAAGAAAAGCAAAAAGACAGCTATGATCGTGACACCAATTATCTGCTTCTGCATCGCTTTTGTGATTCTTTTGACACAGGTAATTATCCCAAAACAAAAGTTGGACAAAGCTATGAGAATGATCAACGCTGGAGAATATGATTCGGCCTATGCGATGCTGGAAGATATTGGGAATGCAGAGGCGGCTGCGGAGAGCAAATACAACCGAGCGATGGAAAAAATTGATACCGGAGACTATGAAACGGCGTATATGCTTTTGGATGGGTTGGATTACCAAGATAGCGATCAAAAGCAGGAAAATATCAAATCGCAGTACCATAGAGCAGTTCTAATGAAGGCAGATGTGGGCGGAACTGTTTTCTTCGGCACTTATGAGCAGGACAACAATACATCTAATGGAAAAGAAGATATTGAATGGTTAGTTCTTGAAAAAAAGGACAACCGACTTCTGGTTGTTAGCCAGTACGGTCTGGATAGTCAAATGTATAATGCCGGTAAGAAAGGAGCCATATGGGGAGACTGCGCGCTTCGGCAATGGCTCAATAACAACTTCTTTAAAGCAGCATTTTCTGATGAAGAGAAAGCAATGATTCCAGAAGTAACAGTACCAGTAGACAAAAATCCAAACTACGATACATATAGCGATACTGATACACAGGACAGAGTATTTATATTAAGCATTTCCGAAGCAAGTGTGTATTTTGCTTTAAAAAACGAGAGGGAATGCAAACCCACGGCATACGCTCTATCAAAAAACGTAAGAGTATATGACAGCGGAAACTGTGCATGGTGGTTGCGAACACCCGGCAATCCAGACTCTGCGGCAATGATTCATGGAGACGGTTCGATTTGTTGTCTTGGCGGCGGTGATGTTATAGTTGGCACCAGTATCAGCAGCAATTTGGCTGTCCGCCCCGCCATGTGGATCGATTTAAGCAACTAAAAAAGCTCCCTCGGCAGAGGGAGCCACTACAGAAAAAACCGCCGGGACAGAGCCTGTCCCGGCGGTTGTGCTTATGAAATTTATCAGCCGTTGACCATCTTGGCGACCTCGGCGGCGAGGTCGTCCTGACGCTTCTCGATGCCTTCGCCCTTCTCAAAGCGGACGAAGCTCTTGACGGTGATGGGGGTGCCAAGCTCCTTGGCGGTGGCGGCGACGTGCTGCTCGACGCTGACCTTGTCGTCCTTCACGAACGGCATCTGGAGCAGGCAGATCTCCTTGAACCACTTGCCCAGGCCGCCGACAACGATCTTCTCGATGATGGCGTCGGGCTTCTTCGCGTTCTTCGGATCCTGCTTCGCGGTGGCGATGCGGATTTCCTTTTCCTTCTCAACGTCGGCGGCGGGGACGTTGCTCTCGTCGAGATACTGCGGGTTGAGTGCGCAGATCTGCATGGCAACATCGCGGCCGAGCTCGTTGACGGACTCGAGGGAAGCTTCGGTCTCCAGCTCGACGAGCACGGCAACCTTGCCCTTCATGTGGACGTAGGGAACGCACTTGCCCTCGATGCGGGCAAAGCGGCGGACCTTCATGTTCTCGCGGACGGAGAGGAAGAGCTCGTTCTTCGCATCGTCCACGGTGCCCTTGCCGGTGTACCAGGGGCACGCCATGAGCGCGTCGACATCGGCGGGGTTCTCCTTCGCGACGACCTTCGCCACGCCGGAGACGAACTCGGCAAACAGCGGGCCGCCCGCGACGAAGTCGGACTCGCAGTTGACTTCGACGATGACGCCGACACCGTCGATCACATCGGCGTAAGCCATGCCCTCGGCGGCGACGCGGGTCGCCTTCTTGGCCTGGGAAGCCAGACCCTTTTCACGCAGATAAACAACGGCCTTCTCGAAATCGCCCTCGTTCTCGACGAGCGCCTTCTTGCAGTCCATCAGGCCGCAGCCGGTGGCCTGGCGCAGCTCGTTAACAGCAGCAGCGGTAATAGCAGCCATTATTCTTCCTCCTTCGCGGTCTCGGCGTCCTCGACGGTCTCGGCGTCCTCGCCCTGACGGCCTTCGAGCACGGCGTTGGCCATGGTCTGGCTGATGAGGCGGATGGCGCGGATAGCGTCGTCGTTGCCGGGGATAACGTAGTCAACCTCGTCGGGATCGCAGTTGGTGTCGACGATCGCAACGATGGGGATGTGCAGCTTGCGGGCCTCGGCGATGGCGTTGTGCTCCTTGCGCGGGTCGATGACGAACAGAGCGCCGGGGAGCTTCTTCATGTCCTTCACGCCGCCGAGATACTTCTCGAGCTTTTCCATGTCGCCCATGAGCTTCATGACTTCCTTCTTGGGAAGCATGTCGAAGGTGCCGTCTTCCTGCATCTTCTTGAGCTGAGCCAGACGCTCCACGCGGGTGCGCATGGTCTTGAAGTTGGTGAGCATGCCGCCGAGCCAGCGGGCGTTCACGTAGTACATGCCGACGCGCTCAGCCTCTTCCTTGACGGCTTCCTGCGCCTGCTTCTTCGTGCCGACGAAGAGAATGCTCTGGCCGTTCTCGGAGAGAGTGCGGACAAAGTCATAAGCTTCTTCGAGCTTCTTGACGGTCTTCGCGAGGTCGATGATGTAGATGCCGTTACGCTCCATATAGATGTATTCGGCCATCTTGGGGTTCCAGCGGCGGGTCTGGTGACCGAAGTGGACACCGGCTTCCAGCAGCTGCTTCATGGATACTACTGCCATGTTGGGGGTTCCTCCTTTATTTTGTTATTACCTCCGGGGGCCTCATCCCGGCGCGACCAGGCTTGCGCCACATGGTCGCCGGTCCGCTCCCCGTGCGTAATGCGCGGGTATTATACCAAATGCCCGCGCACTCTGCAAGCG
>CAVIVK010000308.1:0-12249 GCA_963645975.1 Bifidobacteriaceae bacterium
CATATTGGCTGGCCAATGCTTGAGCATGGTTTCCATGATCAGATACCGGCTGCCGAGATCGCGGGTGAACCACGTCGGATCGGATTCGTCGCCGCTGACGATCTCGTCGCCGTCGCCGTTTTTCGCATCCTCGCCGCAGATAACGCCGCGGTAGCAGCGGGATTCGTCAAGCGCATCGCGCTGATTGTGGATGCCCTTTTCCACGACCTTCGCAGTCATGAAGCCGTCGCGGGCGCGGTAGCCGTGTTCAAAATGGTAGAAATCCGAAAGCGTGGTGGCATGGTAGCAGGCAGGGATCGTGCTGCTCTCGCAGCCAACGCCGATCGACTGGTTGATCTTGCGCGAGTCAAAATCGTAAAGCACGGCAACCGGCAGGATGGCAGCGAAAATCTGCCAGCTCGTCAGACCCCAGCCCTTTTCCCAGCGTTCGTCAGACGGCTGCACCGCCATGGCGATGCGCTGATATACCTCATATCCGGCGACGATTGCACGGATGAGGTCCTTGCCGCTCTTGTGCTTTTCCTCTGCCGCAAGCCATGCGCACGGAATGACGCCTGCCGCCGGATGGCCCGTCCAGGAGCAGTCCTCCCAGTCGAGCGCGTCGGCCATGGTGCCGAGCGCCAGCGCCGCATTCGCTGCGGCGAGCTTGCGGCCGTCGCTCCAAAGCGTCGTGCCGCCGCCCACACCGCCGTTGGCTTCCGTCGCCATTTTCACGGCCTTCTGCGCCGTCGGGGTATTGGCCGCAGCCAGCGCCGCGCCCATCGTGTGAAGGAGGATTTTCTTTGCGCGGTCAACGACTTCCGCCGGAAGCTCCTCGTACTTGAGATTTACGGCATAGTCGCTCAGCTCCTGCGTATAGAGCGTGGGAGTGAGAAAGTTCGTCGCTCTGTGAAATCGATTGTATCTCATGTTATATCTCCTCGTAATTCCAGATTGGCGTTCCCGCCCGCTCAGTACAGATATTCAGGCAGCACGGACATATCCTCGTACTGGTCCAGATGGCAGATGCAGTCGATGGCCTTTTCCGTTTTTTCCTGGGAGAGGACGCGGCGCGTTTCGAGACGGAAGCGATCCTTGAACTCGTCGCGTGTAAGCATATAGTTCGGGTGGCCGGGGTGTGTGAAAGCACTCTCGACGTATTCCGTGCCGTCCTTCATGCGGACGATCATGAACTTTTCGGGGTGCTTGCCGTCGATCATGTCCTTGATTACGTTGAGGTTGCCAAACTCGACAAAGCCGTCGGCCTTGACCTTCATCATCAGGCGGATGATGCGGGGATCCTTCATCGTTTCAGGCTTATACCAGTCCGCGCCCGGCTCGGGGTGATACATGGCGCACGCGGTGCCATACGGAATGGAGAACTGCGCCTGTGTTACCGACTCGTAGCCCGTTTCGGAATACCAGTGGCGGAACTCCACGGACGGACGGATGATGATCTCCTCCACGTCGTCGGGATTGAACTTGTACTTGGTCACAAGACGCGCAGCCAGTTCCGTATATGTCTGAACAAATACGTTGGCCGGCCAATGCTTGATGAGGATCATGCTCATCATGTACCACGTTTCGCCAAGCTCCTTGGTGATCCACTGCGGCTCCTGATACGCAAGATGGTCGAGATACGCCGTCGGATCGTCGAGCGCGTCCTCCATGTTCTCGATGCCGTTGAGAACCGTTTTGGCGATGGTCAGCGTCGTGAGATTTTTGAAGCCGTAAAGATAGTTGAGCGAATCGGACATCGTCACCTCATGGATGTTCACGGGGATGATGGAGCACGCGGTGCCAAGACCGATGGCCTGGTTCATCTGCTCCTCGGTCATATCGAGCAGCTTCATCAGCACCGCAAGGTTGCCAAAGATGTTCAGGCTGACGATGTTGGTGTCGCCGGCGAGAGCGATGCGCTGGTATACCTCATACCCGGCGACGATCGCCGTGAGCACGTCGCGGCCGGACTTTTTCAGCGCTTCACCCGCTACGACGGCAGTCGTGATCACGCCTGCCGAGGGATGCCCCGTCACAGAGCAGTCCTCCCAGTCGAGCATGTCGCCCAGCGTACCGGCAAGAAAATCCGCCGCTTCCCAGCTCACCTTTTGGCCATCGGCCCAGAGCGTCGCCACCTGCTCGGCGCCGGGGGAAAGTTCCTTTGCTATCGCAATTGCATCCTGCATTTCCTGCAGTTCGGAGCCGCAAAGGCTCACGCCGACGGTCTGCATGATGTTCATCTTGGCGCGCTCGATCACCGCGGGCGGAATGTCCTCATACCGCAGATTTTTTACGAAGCGGCAGATCTGCTTTGTGCGGTCCGTCGTAATTGTATGAAAATTGAAGCCCATGTTGTTCCTCCTTGGGTTCTCCGTTTAACGGCGAACCTCGTATTACAAATTAAGTACTGCTTCAGAGCGTAAAGAGCTTGCCGAGGCCGGGCAGCGAATCGTGGATCCCCGCATGGCGCAGGCATGCCCAGAGGCTTGCCTGATGGCTGGTGATCACCGGCATGCCAAGATCCTCCTCCAGCGCTTCGATGATCTCCATTGTGGCAAGACCCATGCAGCTCAGGAAGAAAACCTCCGCGCCCTCACAGGAGATGCGCTTGGCGTTTTTATAAAGGAAACGCTTGTCCGCGTCGCTGTAAAGGTACTCGTCGTTGAAGCCAACGCCGGTGATACCGGTGACGGCGATGCCGTTATCCTCCAGAAACTTCTTTTCGGCCTCGTTCGTCGCGTCCGGATACGGTGTCATCACCACCGTTTTGGAAAGTCCGAGCGCCTGAAAGGCTTCGAGGACGGCGGTGCTCGTCGTAAGACCCGGCCAGCCGCTTGCGCGTTCAATACGCGCGATGCACTCCTTATCAAAGCCGTAGCCCTTGATGCAGCTTCCCGACGTGCAGCCGAAAAGAACTACATCGTGCCGCAGATCCTTGAACTTTTTCGCCGCTTCCTCTACCTGATCGGACAGGTAAATCAATCCCTCCGGCGTCGGTCCGGGAAACCAGAGGCGCGTGCTGTCAAACGATACGCCGTCCGGCGCATACCGGTTGAATGCGTACTCCACTTTGTCGTCGATCGGCGCGATAATGCCGATCCGTGCTCTCCAATCATACATATCCGTCACCCGTTAAATCGTAAAGAGTTTTCCGAGCCGGGAATCCTTCGCATTGATCCGGCAATCACGCAGCGCCGCCCACAGCAGAGCCTGCTGGCTCGTCACAACAGGAAGGTGAATGTCGCCTTCCAGCGCGGCGATGATCTCCATCGTTCCGAGACATTCTCCGCAGAAGAAAAGCGCCTCCGCGCCCTCGCGCGGTATCTCTCGGGCGTTCTTATAGAGAAAGTCACGGTCGGCCGTCTCATAGGGAAGATGCTGAAGATCAAACTGCGTCATGTCCATCCCCGTGCAGGAAACGACGTCAAGGCCGTTAGCTTTCAGATAATGGACAACGGCTTCGTTTGCCGCCGCATCGTACGGAGTTATCACGGCGACCCGGCAGCCGCCGAGCGCCCGGAATGCAGTAAGCGCTGCCTGGCCGCCCGTAACAACCGGTTTTCCGCCTGCCAGTTCGGAAAGAACGGCGCAATCCCGGTCAAAGGATTCCTGCTGCACACACATCCCCAGCTCCGGTGCAACAGCCAGAATATCCGCGTCATAGTTTTTATACAGCGCCGCCGCCCTTTTCAGTTCCGGCAGAAGCTCCGCCGCATTCTCCGGGGAAGGGATCTTCGTCGCGCTTGTGCTCACGCCCTCCGGCGCATACCGGTGGAACGCGTGCTCCATGTTCTCGCCGATCTGCGAGATAAGGCCGATCTTTCCTCGCCATGCGTACATAAAAGCACACCTCTTTCTAATTTCGGCCGGCGCCCTCGCGCAGCGCAGCTGCGCTCTGGCCGCCGTAAAGTCCCCAGTTCTCCAGGGGCGTCTCCTCGATCGTCACCTGGAATTCGGATACATCCTCCCCGATGGCCCTCAGATATTCATACAGAAGGGAGAAAAGCTTCTCCTTCTGCCGTTGGCTCCTGCCGGAAAAACAATGGATGACATACTGTGTCAGGCACTCCGCACCGGAGGAGGAGAGGACGTCCTCCGGCGCGTATTCCCGAAGCCAGACCGTCGCCGCCGCCGTTTCCACGGCAAATGCCTCGCACACGGCGTTCCGCGCGGCGGTCATCAGCTTCTGTTTCTCCGCTTTGCTGCGCACGGCAGCGGTATGGATTTCGATAAGCGGCATTTAAAACTCCCACCCCAGGAAGGTCAGGAACGATTTGGGGATCTTGTGCTGATACAGCACGGCGATCGCTTTCGGATCGGGCTCCGCGTCGGGGTTTTCAAACGACTTGATGAAGAGGTTTTTGAAAATGCCATTGACCTCCGCCGTGCTGATCATGTTGATGCACTTGATCATCTTGTCTCTTTTCACCGCGCGCAGATAATAGCGCTCGTCCTCGTATTCGTAGACCTGATCGTCCGGGTCGCCCGGCTTGCAAAGGCTCACATCGCCGATGCTCAAAAAGTCATAATGCAGATAATGCGCAAGGTTCAGCAGCACGTTGGCATCGAAAAGCATATTGCCTCCGGCCATGTTATTTCCCGCAACGGTGCCCTGGTTCTGTGCATTGAGCCAGACGCCGATGTTCTTGTGCGTGCCGGTCTGCGTCTCCGGCGCTTCACAGCAGTCGCCGGCGGCATAGATGCCCTCAAAATTTGTGCGCATATGATGGTCGACCTGCAGGGCACGGCCGATGTTCAGCCCGCTTTGCAGAAGAAAACCGATGTTCGTGCGAATACCGATACACACGGCGACCGTGTCGGCGGTGAAGCGGTTTCCGTTCTGCATCACAGCCGTCAGGCGGCCATCCGGCTCACGCTCAATCGAGGAGAGCATCTGCTCAAAGGCGAGCTTCACGCCCTTTCTTTCCAGATCGGCGTGGATGCGCTCAGCGGTCTGCTCAAAGGCGGCGACGGGGAAGATCCAGCGCGCGCCGTCTACCAGCGTGCAGTCGATGCCGGCCTCCACCATATCTTCCACGATCTTGATGCCGACCCATGACGCACCCACGACGAGCGCCGAGCGGATGTTCCCCTTGGCCAGCATTTCCTTGAGATGCACAGCGTCGAACGCGGTGCGCATCTTGAAAACGCCGTCAAGGTCGATGCCCGGCACGCGCGGAGCAAACGCCGACGCGCCGGTGCTGAAGAGAATGTTGTCGTATTCCTTTTCCGTGCCGTCGGCAAACTGGAGAACTTTCTTCTCCGGGATAAGTCCCGTTACCGGCGTTTCCCCGTGAAAGTTGATGTTCAGGCGCTCGATGATCTTATCGAGCGGTCCGAACGGGAACAGCGCCTCATACGGAATGGCGCCCTTGACGTAATACGTCGTCAGCATGGGGTTATACGGAGGAATGTTGGTATCGGAGTAAACATCGATCACCGCGTTGGGGTCCACTCTTCTCGCTTCCTCCGCCGCGCGGTATCCGGCTCCGCCGAAGCCGACGATGGCGATTCTGTTCGGTTGATTCATATTATCCCCCTCAAGCGCTGTGCCGGTCATTCCGTGATCTTGCGGACGTTGCAGCGGATGGACTTATAGCCGCAGAAGCCGGTATACGGATCCACGTGCCACATGCTGATCAGATCGTTGGCGTTCGCCTCATCGTAGCCCTGGAAGAGATGCACGTCGCCGCGGCGGACCTTGATGGTGAGATGCGCCTTGACATGCACCGAACCGACATCCGTATAGAGCTCGACGGGATCGCCCTCTTCAATGCCGCGCTCCGCGGCGTCCTCCGGGTTCATGCGCGCCGTGGGACCGTTGTTGAGATAGCGTGCCCATGCGACATTGTGCAGACGGGAGTGGATCATGTTGGGCAGACGGCTGCCGGTGTTGAGCAGCAGCGGGAAGCCTTCGGCGTCGGGGTTGTCCTCGAGCGTATCGCGGTACGTCGGGATAGCGCTCAGGCCGTGGCTCTCCTCATAGGCCTCCACGATCTTGGACTTGAACTCAAACTTTCCGCTCGGCGTATTAAAGCCATTGGCGAGTGTCAGTCCGGGCGGGATGGGGCAGGCCTCCGGCACGAGAATGGGCTCGTCGCTCGCCTTCATGTTGTCGACCGTAACGCTCAGATCGCGCAGCATGAAGCGGATACCGGCCTCATAGCCGGCCTCCAGCAGCTCATCGTTGAGATGCATCACTTTGGAAAGCTCGGCAAGCATCTGCGTATCGGGCTTGGACTCGTACAGCGGCGGGATAACGGGCTTGGTGTAAGAGGCGTAGCCGCCGGGATACGCCTTAAACTCGCCGCGCTCGAACGACGAGCAGGCGGGAAGAACAATGTCGGCGTACTTGCAGGTCGACGTCATGAAGAGATCCGTATTTACAAAGAAATCCAGATCCTTGATATCCCGGAGCAGACGTTTCGTTTCCGGGAACATTTTCGCGTTCATGCCCATGGCGAAGATCGCCTTGACCGGATAGGGCGTGCCCTCTTCCATCTGGCGGACGAGATCCATCGCCTGCGCCTCAGGCATGACATGCTGCCAGACAGGGAAACGGCGTGCGCCGATGCGGTCCATCGGGTTGCCCGGATGGCGGCAGAGGAAAAACTCGTGCTCATGGGTCTTATAACCGGCGTACTGGTCGTAATACGTCTCTTCCGCCGGGATGGCGCCGCCGGGCCGGTCAAAGTTGCCGGTGAGCGCGTTCAGGCAGATGATCGCGCGGATGTTCTGGAAGCCGTTGATGTGGTGCGTCACGGGAATGGCGGGGTCGTTGATAGCGGCCGGGCCGTTCGTGGCGTACATCTCGGTGGCGCGGTAGATATCGTCCGGATCAAGACCGGTGATCGCCGCGACCTTGTCGAGCGTGAACTGGCTTACATACTCCTTGTATTCTTCGAAGCCGTAGGTATATTTCTCGATGAATTCCTTATCGTGCCAGTTGTTGTCGATGATGATCTTCGCCATGCCGAGCGCAAGGGCGCTGTCGGTGCCGGGCTTGATCTGCAGATGGATATCGGCGAGCTGCTCGACGGCCGGAGTCCGGCGCGGGTCGATAATGATGAACTTCTTGCCCTGCTTCTTGAGCTCCAGCAGTCCGGGCACAACGGCGTGGGCGGAATAGTACGGGTTCATGGCCCAGCCGAGAATGACGTTGGCATTTTCAAAGTCCATGCCGACCATCGTTCCCGCCGTGAGCATCCATGCCGCCTGCGTCGTTTTGAAGCAGACCGAGTTTTCGGAGCAGTAGTTCACGCTGCCGAAGGAATAGGCAAAGCGCTGCAGCCACGGGCGGTACCATTTCGTAAAGCCGGAGAAGAACACAACGGAGTTGGGGCCGTACTTCTCGCGGATGGGCAGCAGGTGATCGGCGATCTCCTTATAGGCTTCGTCCCAACTGATGGGCTCGAATTTTCCTTCGCCGCGCTCGCCGACACGGCGGAGCGGCGTGCGGATGCGGTCTTCGCGGTAGATGTACTGGCGGTTGGAGCTGCCCTTCGGGCAGAGTTTACCGTGGTTATACGGGTGATTGGGGTCGCCTTCGACCTTGATCACAACGCCGTCTTTTACATAAGCATTGATTCCGCAGTGGTCGCCGGGGCAGCAGATATCGCAGAGGGTATGCTTGATCTCTATGCCGGTTTCCGCGCAGGGAATTTTGGCTTTCACGAGTTGTTCGTGTGTAGGTTTCATAATCTGCTCTCTTTCCGTTTCCTAAAAAATTGAGGTTCAGTTAAGTGTCAGCATCTGGCCGAGACCGAGTCTCTGCGCCTGCGCCACCACTCTGTCGGCCACGGCAATATCCAGCGCGGCCATCCCCATGTGGGTGAAAACGATTCTCTCGTCCGGTGTTTCTCGTCCCGGTCTCTTGCCGGTGAGTATCTCGCCGAGCGACGCATACACATCCTTCTCGGAGAGACGGCCGACGAGCAGCGGGTCTTCCAAAATTTCTTCCTTGTCTGAACTGCGCTGACCAAGGATCCATTTGTCCGCGCAGCGGCTGAGCGCCGGGTCCAGATCCACGAAGGAATACATTCCGCAAACGGTGCATCCGGCCGGAACCTCCGTTTCCCGGAGAACCGGCTCGGAGGCCGTCGTTGCGGTCACGACGATGTCGCTCTCCGCGGCGAGCTCCCGCCCGCTTGAAACGAACCGGAGCTTTGCGCGGACGGCGCTGCGCAGCTCCTCCTCATGGAGCTTTTGGGAGCGCTCGCCGGTAAGAATCCGGATCTCCTCCGGATGGAAGCGTTCGTCAAAGGCGCAGACCGCAGCCATTCCCTGTGCCCCCAGCCCCGCGACGCCGATGACCTGCGGGTCAGGGCGGGCCAGCGCGGCGGCGGCTACCACCGCGTGTCCCCCCGCAGTTCGCTTCGCCGTAATGCCGGTCGCATCCAGAATCGCATAGGGCTGTCCGTTGTCCAAATGCGTCAGGATCAGAACGTGCGACCAGCACGTCGGAAAACCGAAGGGGTTTTGGGGATAGAAGTTCGTCCACTTCACTCCCGCAATCCCCGCGTCATAAAGCGCGGCAGACATGGGGAAGAGCTGAGAATCTGCGCCGATCGAAATGAACTCCTTGTGTGGCAGAAAAACGTGTCCGGCTGCATCGGAGCGGAACACGCTCTCCACGGCTTCCCAGATCAGCGGGTAGGACAGCAGGCTGTCCACCGTTGCGCGATCGAGAAACAGCGTTTTAACGTGCGGCATCGTTTTCATAGTTGGAATATATCAGTCCGCAAAAAACGTCTCGGACATGCGGTGCAGAGACTTTTTGATGCGGTCGTCTTTCAAATCTTCTTCGGTCACAACGCGCAGCGCACCCGTGGGGCAGTGCTGCACACAGGACGGCAGCATCCCGCAGGCAACGCGGGTGACGCAGCCGTCGCATTTCTGCATTTTTCCGTTCGCGCCAAAGCTCGGCGCGCCGAACGGGCAGGCAAGAGAGCAGCTGTGGCAGCCGATGCAGTTGGTGTTGTCATAAAGAGTAAGTCCCGTCTCCTCATCCTTGCGGATGCAGCCGACCGGGCAGGCGTTCACGCACGGCGCCTCGGCGCAGTGCATGCAGGCCATGGACACGTACGCGATCTTGTTGTTTTTGCCCTCCGGTGCGAATACCACACGGAAGGGCGTTTCCCCTGCTTTTAAATCAATATCGTTCTGGTCCATGCACGCCACGGCGCACGCGCCGCATGCGCAGCAAAGACTCATATCCAAATCAATAAAGTACTTCATTGTTTCTCCTCAGACCCTTGTCTTGCCCACCATTCCGTCCGCAGAAATCTGCGGACGGAACAGCGGGATAAGAGAGTATTTGAAAATATTACATGCCGAGCAGCATGGGCAGACCCAGGCTGATCTGCGGTACAAAGGACACCAGCAGAATGAAAATAAAGAGAATGATGATGAACGGAAGCTCGCCGCGTCCGACAACACCCATCGGCTGCTTGAAGGTGCTCATGGAAAGGAACAGGCACTGGCCGAAAGGCGGCGTCATGTGACCGAGCTCGCAGTTGAGGATGCAGATGATACCGAACTGCGCAAAGTCGATATCATAGAGCACGAGCGTGGAGGCGAGGATCGGCCCAAGGATCAGCACGAGCGGCGTGACGTCCAGGAAGAAGCCGCACAGCGCCAGGAACACGTTGAGCACAAGGATGAACATGACCTTGTTCGGGATGGCCGTCTGGATGAAGTGCGCGATGAGCTGCGGGAGCTTCTGGATCGTGATGAACCAGGTGATCGCCTGCGCCGCCGCGATCAGCAGGCAGAGGCCGGCGGAGGTGACGACGGATTCGCCGCAGATGTTGAGCAGTTCCTTGAGAGACAGAGACTTGAAGAAGAAGATCTCAAGGATGAGAACGTACACGATGGAGATAACCGCCGCTTCGGTCGGGGTGGCAAGACCGGAGTAGATGCCGCCGAGAACGATCACGGGGAAGAGAATGGCCGGAATGCCCTTCTTGAGAGTATCGAGCTTTTCCTTGCGGGTGTAGACCTTCGTCTCGCGCAGGTCGTGCTTCTTCGCATAGAAGAACACGTAGCCGCACCAGAGGAGAGCCAGCAGGATGCCGGGCACAAAGCCCGCGGTGAACTGCTTGGAGACGGAGGAGCCCATCGCAACGGACAGGCACACCATCGGGATGCTCGGCGGGATGAGGATGCCGAGCGTGCCGCCGGCAGTGATCATGCCCACAGCGAGATGCTTCGGGTACTTGGCTTCGATCAGGTAGGGATACATGATCGAGCCGATGGCAAGGATCGTGGCAAACGTGGTGCCGGAAATCGCCGCGAAGAAGGCGCAGGCGAAGATCGTGGCAATGCCGAGGCTGCCGGGGATACGGCCGAGGAACACGCGGAAGACGTTGACAAGGCGCTCCGCCGTTTCGCCGCGGGAGGCGATGCCGCCGGCAATGATGAAGAACGGAATGGCCAACAGAGTAAAGCTGTCGAGGCCGAAGTACATCTGCTGAATGATGGTAACGCCGTCAAAGCCGACGACATTGACAACGCCGATCGCCGAGGCGATCAGAATGCCTACTGCAACGGGGATGCCCGCAAGCAGGAGAACGACAAAGGCAACTGCTACTATGGCCATTAGGCTTCTTCTCCTTTCTGCTCATCCGGGTACATTTCCCAGTCAGGTTTGATAACTTTCATAAGGTTGCCGTAAGCCAGCAGGAAGAAGCGGACGAACATACCGAACAGCGAAAGCGCGATCGGGAGGTAGGTCAGCCAGTAAGGGATGCCGAGAGACACGGTGCGGACGTTGGTGGCGATCATGCCGGTCATCGTTGTCCAGCCGCGGATGCCGAGCCAGATGCAGAACACGCCGCCGATGACGTTGGTGATGAGGCCGAGAATGTTCTTGGGAACACGGCCGAGCTTGTCGGTGAGAAGCGTCAGGCTGATCAGGTGATCGCCCCAGAGCGCGACGCACGCGCCGACAAAGGACGTATCTACCATGATCACGCGGCAGAGCTCGTCGAGCCAGGTCAGGTTGCCGAGCTTAAAGGTACGCAGAACGATCTGCGCAAAGACGATAAACGTCAGAATGAGGAAAATTCCACCCAGAACGAGTTCTTCAAAGCGGGTGAACTTTTTAATTCCCTTGAATAAAGTTTTCATCTTATCCCTCGCTTTTGGTTCGAAGCGGCCGGCGCAGCGCCGGCCGCTCCGCATAGGTTTACGTGTAATGAAGCTTACTTGCCGAGAATGTTGCAGGCGATGGTGTAGAGATCGCTGATGGTGGAGTTCTTCTCAACGAGGCCGGTGATGACGGGCTGGACCTTCTCTTCAAAGGCAGCCAGTTCGTCCTCGGTCGGGGTGACAACGCTCACGCCGGAGGCGATAGCGGTTTCCTTGCGCTCGTTGTAGTAATCGTCGAACAGACCAATGGCGTAGTCCTCAGCGGCAGCGCCGGCTTCCTTGAAGAGAGCCTGCTGTTCCGGAGTCAGCTTCGCCCAGGTGGCAGCGGAGAAGAGGTTCGCGCCGCCGCAGATAACGTAGAAGAGCTCGGTGTGGTGCTTTTCGATCTCGTTGAAGCCCATGTTGACCATGGTCTCGAGACCGGTCTCTTCGCCGTCGATCAGGCCCTGCTGCAGGCCGGTGTAAACTTCGTTAAAGGCCAGGGACACGGGGTTCGCGCCGAGAGCGCTCCAGATCTCGGTGTAGATGGGGCTGGTCATGACGCGGATCTTCAGACCGGCAACGTCGTCGGGGGTGTGAACATCGCGCTTCGTATTGCCAAGGCTGCGGCCGGCAAGGTCGCTCATGCCGATGGGAACAAGGCCCTTCTCTTCAATGTAGCCCCAGAGGGTGTTGCGGAAGGTCTCGTCCTTCTGCACGGAAACGTAGTTGTCGATCGTGCCGTAGAAGAACGGAAGCTCGCAGACCTGGCAGGCGGGAACCATGTTGGAGAGCTCGGAGTAGGTCAGGCCGACCATATCGAGCGTGCCGGCGAGAGCGGCCTGCATCATCGTGGACTCGCTGCCGAGCTGGCAGTCGGGGTAGATGTCGATGGTGATGCTGCTGTCGCGGGATTCAACATATTCCTTGATGAACTCGCACTGCTGCTGCCAAATGCTGTCGGTCGTCTGCGCGTGGCCAAGCTTGATGGTGATCGGGTTGCTGCCGCTGGCCGCGTCCGTGTTGTTCGCAGCCGGCGTCGTGGTGGTGGTGCTTCCGCATGCCGTCAGCATGCCGAGAGCCATAACCAGGGCGAGAACGATAGCAATGATTCGTTTCATTTGTAAGATTCCTCCAAGT
>CAVIVK010000308.1:12259-14045 GCA_963645975.1 Bifidobacteriaceae bacterium
GTTTTTTGCTTTTTCTCCGAGTTTGTGAACCAAAAGATGCTTCAAAACTGTTTTGGATCCTCCTCCCTCCTCCAAACTTTGGATGTTCATGATTTATGCCGGACAAGCAGACATCCGCATGTCATGCTTATCAAACAAACCAGAATGGAAACCGTCCAGGCGGCCGTCCAGGCGCCTCTGCCCCCGCAGAGAACGCCGACAACAAACGTGGCGACCGGATTGACCAGATTGGAAAACGCCGTAACGGTGCTCGTTCCGCTCTCGAGATCGTCCGCGGAGTAGAGCAGCGGCGGGATCGCCCAGAACGTGCCGTTCGACCACGAGGCGCCGGCCATCGTGATAACGCTGAAAACAACGAGCGCCGCATAGCTGCGCGCGAAGATCACGCCGACGAAAGCCGCCATGGCCACGACAAAGCCCGCGGCAAATACCATCACGCGCTGCCGCAGCACATCGGTGCCGCGGCGCTTCGCCGCAAGGTCGGAGACCTTTCCGGCGATGAGAGAGCTCACGAGCGTTGATACGGAGATGATGATCATCAGCGTACCGGAGGACGAAACGGAAAAGCCGAGGAACTGCGCATATACCGGCAGATCCGTATTGACGGACAAGTCGACCCAGTTGCAAGCGCTGAACGCCACGATCATCAGCCACGTTGCCGGCATGGAAAGAAGCTTGCGGCCAGAGATGGGTTTCGGCATGGCTTCCGCCTGGGCGTCGTCCTTATCCACCGCCACGTAGGCCGTAGCGATCCAACCGGCCAGCGCGACAAGCCCAACCAGAATCGAGCTCATATACCATGCATTGACCTTTTCAGCAAGCATTACCGTGACGCTGCCGAGGCACGCGCCGGACATATAAAATCCGTTGTAGATCGAGCTGACCGAGCCGTGATCCTTCGAGGGGGCCCACTTGAGGATTGTGGAGAGCATCAGCGGGAAGCAGAAAGAATTCATGCCCTGCAAAATCTTGAAGACGTACAGCCAGCCCACGGACGTAAGAAACGGGTACACAAAATTGGGGATCGTCCAGAGTGCGCAGCCGAGCATCAGCGCGTTGCGCAGCCCCAGCTTCTTATAAAGCCAGTCGGCGGGGAAAAGCATTGCCGCCGTGGCACACATACGCAGGGAATCCGCCAGCAATATGGCGCTCTGGCTCGTGTGCATTTTCTCGGCCATATGCGTTGCCACCATGGACGATTGCGTCGCCGCTGCCACAAGCGTGAACGCGAACAGCGAAAAAGCGATGGTCAGCAGCCAATGATAGTTTTTGTTCTTCGTAACCCCCGGATAGGGAAAATGGTTTTTAGTTCCCCAGTAGTTTTCGAGTAAGCGCATCCACCGTCAGTCCTTTCAGGCCGAGATTTTCCAGCGTGCGCCCCTTGGCATAATAGTTCTCGCCGTTTACCGCGCACGCAATCGCCATCATACCGCCCTGCACCGGCATCGGAATGCCGTACTCCTCGCCGAGCGAGAGCATCAGCGAAACACCCGCGATGGCGTCTTCGGTGATGTAGCGGTGCTTCATGCTGTCCGGGCCGTCCAGCGTGCGGAACTCGTTGAGTTCCGGATGACCGGCAACGTCGCGAATCTCGCCGATGAATTCGGCGTGGGAGTCGTAGGTCTTGAAGCCCAGCACGCGGAACATGGCGTCGCGCTCAGCCTCGATGGCGGCGATAACGTTCTGCACCGCTTCGGACACGCCGTGCGTGAAGAAGCAAAACTCCTTGCCCATGCGTTCCACGGACGTCGCGTTCATAAGGCTGCCCGCCAGGTGGATGACGACG
>CAVIVK010000308.1:14055-15714 GCA_963645975.1 Bifidobacteriaceae bacterium
GGGCAGTTGAGAGCACCTTCGAAAATGTTGGCCGCGGGCGTCAGAGCGATCACGTCGGCAAAGGCGTCGATGACCTTCTGCGTATCGCAGGCGGGATAGGCCGCAACCTTCTTTCCGCCCATCGGAAGCGCGATCACGGCGACGGCGCCTTCCAGCAGACGGCAGGAGCCAAGGTTACCGGCCAGCTCTGCAACAACACAGCCCTCCGGCGCACCCGCCTCGGAAAACACTCTCTTAAAAATGGGGGAACCGAGATTGCCGTTGGAAATGCAGATGATGTGGTTTGCCGTCACGTGCGGCGCGCAGAGCTTCGCGATTTCCTCGTGACGCGTTGCGGAAGCGCAAATGAAGACCCGGTTGCAAAACGCCATGGCCTCGGCGAAATCCGAGGTGACGACCGCCGGCATATAAAGGCCGGTTTTGCCGGAGTTGCCGCGCAGGTCGATGCCGCCGTTCGCGCGGATATCCGCAAAGTATTTCCCATAGGAATCGGTATCGCAGAAGCAAACCTCATGCCCGCAGGCGGTGTAATATGCCGCCATTGCATGGCCGGTGCCGCCGGCGCCGATTACTGTCAATCTGCCCATTTCTGTCATTTCCTTTCTCGTTTCTTTTCTTTTTCAGCAAAAGCGCAACTAATTTGCAAAACATACAAATCCGAAAAATCGCGCTTGCTCGACAACTTGTCTTATTTTTATCATAAGTTCGAACTCATTTCAATAGGTGTTTGTCGGATTTGTATCTTTTTGTGACCGCTGCACGAAAAGAATATAGTCTTTTTATCTATTTTCCATTTATTCTCGTATGAAAATAATACAATATAACCTTTTTCCGTCTTTCTTGAACTTTTCCCAACAACGTGTCTGCAAATAATACAAGTTGGGCTTGATTTTTTTCACGAGTTATGCGACAATACTGAACGCAAGCAGGGAGGAAAGCCGATGATTCAGAAGATCCAGAAAACGAAACTGCACGAAGCCGTCGTCAAACAGATCATCGAAATGATCAGTCTTGGCATTTATAAATACGGAGAAAAGCTCCCCTCGGAAAAGCAGCTCTGCGAATCCTTCGGCGTCAGCCGCGTAACGATGCGCGAGGCGCTCAAGCAGCTGGCGGAGCTTGAATTCATCCAGACCCGGCAGGGCATGGGCAGCGTTGTGATCGTCCACAGCGACGACCCGCGGGTATCCACGCAGTTTTCTTCCTCCGTTGCCGTAATGGAAAACAACTTCCGCTATACGATGCAGGCGCGCCTGCTGCTTGAGCCGATGATCGTGTTCACGCTGGCGAACACGGCCACCGACGAGGAGCTCACCATGCTGAAGGACAAGCTTATGCCCATTCTCGATTCGGACGATCCCGCCGCCTTTTATCTGGAGGACTTCCACCTTGCCGTTGCCGAGCTTCTGCACAACCCGCTGGTGCTCGATTTTATTGCGCAGCTCCGCGCTCTGGAAAACGACGCTCCCTCCCGCCTGCCCACGCTGCCGGAAAAAAACATTGAGTTCCGCCGCCGGAACAACGAATCGCACAAACGCATCCTCGCCGCCATGCTCGACCGGCAGGCCGACCTGGCTTACCTTTATATGAAAGAGCACATTCTCTATCTGAAGGGCGAGTTCGACGGCTTTTTCCAAAAGGAATATCTTCCGCAATAAC
>CAVIVK010000309.1:0-14672 GCA_963645975.1 Bifidobacteriaceae bacterium
GTTGTAAGATCGTAAATATACATCGCAACGGTCGTGGTGCCGATGTCCACGGCGGCGCCGTAAAGCTGCCGCGCCGTATCGCCGCGCTGTACGCCGAGGAGCGTATCGCCGCGGCGGATGAAGGTGAGAGGCTCCTCGCTCTCGCCGCGCCGCGCCCGGGAAAACTGCCGCGCTGCCGCGAGCGAAGCGCCGGTGAGATACGCGCCGCAATGCTCCGGTTCCAGCTCGGCGGGGGAGAGGACGGTTTTTGTCACCGCGGGGGCGAAGGCGCTGTGCGCGCCGCGCGTCGTGAGGATCTGTGCGGCGGCGTCCTCCGAAACCTCAAGAAAAACGGTGATATCCTCCGCGACGGGCGTTACGCATGCGCGCACGATCTCGCGCACGCCGCTGCGCTCGACGAGAACATCGCATTTCCCGCAGCGGCCATTGCCGCCGCAGACGAGCTCGAGCGGATGGCCGAGCAGCGCGCAGGCTTCGGCGAGCGTTCCGCCGGAGACGCGGACGGCGCGCTCCGTTCCGGCCAGACGAACGGTATATTCCATGATGTACTTCCTCCGGATCGTCAGAATTTGAAAATGAGGTACAGCGCAGCCGCGCCGCACCCTCAAGGGCGGTTTTTAAATATCCCGGTCGCGCCGCATATAGCACGATACGTTCGGGCATTTGGAGCAATCGTGGTCGATGGAGCGGTCGGGGAGGCCGGTGCCCGCGCCGTAGGCATAGAGCATGGCCTTTTCCGGCTGGAGCATATAGTGCTCGGTGAGCGTGGCGGGGAACGGTTCGCCCTGCGTGAGCAGAGAGAGGAACTGCGCCTGATACTCC
Organism: Bifidobacteriaceae bacterium; assembly: GCA_963645975.1. Classification (GTDB taxonomy): domain Bacteria; phylum Bacillota; class Clostridia; order Oscillospirales; family Oscillospiraceae; genus Apopatocola. The sequence continues at coordinate 823 of CAVIVK010000309.1, forward strand.
ATGTTCAAATGGTTCTCGCCCGGCGTGAGACGCGTGCTGAGATGGTAGCCCTGCGCCTTGAGCTCGTTGTAAAGCTGACGGTTCATCGCGTTCGAGGCGTTAAAAAGCACTTCGTTGGCGAGATCATTGAGAATGTATCCTTCGAGAAAATCGCATTTCGCCATGAGAGAATCTACGCAGTCCACGATCTTCTGCGTGGCGCCGCAGTAGCACACGGCGAGAAGATCGCAGCTCGAAAGCTCCGGCGAGGCGATGGCCAGATCGTTATCCGTAACGTTGTAGGCGAGCACGAGCTCCATGTTTTCTCGCAGAAGCTCCACGAGCTGCGGGAAAATGCTCTCGGCATAGGCGTTTGTGTTCTCGTCCTCCCGCAGCTTGAGCCGGGTGAAGATGCGGTCCTTGTCGTATTCGAGTTCCTGCGCGGAGACGGGGAAAACGGTCATGTCATTTGCCTCCTGTTTTGCGGTACGGGGAAGCCGCGGATGTATTCGTTGTCAAGCAGCTTGTCCGCGCTGGCGGACACCTTGAACTGCCGCGGAGTTTTCCCTGTGATTTTCTTGAAAACTTTGGTAAAATAGCTTTGATCCTCAAAGCCGACCCGCCCGGCGATCTCCAGAAGGTTCATGTCCGGCTGCGAGAGCAGCTCCACGCTCTTCTGGATGCGCAGACTGTTGAGATAATCCGTAAAACCGACGCCGAGCTCCTTTTTGAAGAGCTTGGAGAGGTAGGATTCGTTGATGTGGATGCTCCCGGCCACATCGCGCAGCGTGAGCTTTTCCGTGTACCGTTCGCCGATGAGCGCGATGGCCTGCGCCACAAGCGGGGAATAGACCGGCGCGGGCGGCTCCGGCACAAGCGCAAAAAAGTGATCGATCAGCTTCTGCGTCCACACGGCCAGATCCTCCACCGACTGCGCCTGATTGAGCGCTTCGAGCGGGTCGAGCCCGGAGGCGAGAATGTTGTTCAGCGTTATGCCGGAGTCGAGCGCGGCCTTGGAGAGCATTGTAAAAAGTTCGAAGAGCCGCATGCGGATGAGGTCAAAGTTTCCCGCCTCCACGAGGAGGAACTCGTCAAAGAGGCCGGAGGAGGCCTCTTCCACGGCTTCGTGGTCGCGCTCGTGCAGACCGGAGAGCAGACGCTGCCAGAGATTTTCCTCCGTTTCACCGGCGGTGCCGACGGCAAGCTTGAACTGCTGCACCGTCTCCCCGGTGCTGATCTGGCCGCGGCTGCGGGCGCGGATGCGCTCGTATTCCTCCAAGTTCCGCTGCACGCTGAGTACCGAGGCATAGAGAAGCGTCGCGATCTTCTGTATCTGCTCGGGCGTGCTTTCCTTGGCGTTCTGGAGGAAGAGCGCCACGCGCGGAAAAAGCGCCGAGTCGTCCGGATTGAGCTCCATGATGCGGGAGAGAAGCTCTTCGTCCACGCTGCCGAGCACGAGCGGCCCGGCCAGCACGCAGCCGCTGCGCACGCCGTTATATATTAAAGGTACGGCGATCTCCACGAAGCCCGCCGGGCAGAAGAATATGTACGGTTCGCCGAGCGCGAACGATTCGCCCATGGAAAAGCTCAGATATCCCTGACAGTCTTCGCTCTGGCTGTAGTGCGGAAACAGGCGGCAGACCTTCTGTTCCGTATTGAATTCCTGCGCAACGCGGTTTTCCGCGTCGTACACCGTCACAGGGATGCCGGTACAGCTGCTGAAAGCATCCAACGCATCGTAGAGTCTGTCCATGAGAATAGAGCCCCGCCCTTTCTTTATATGTTATAGCGGCTATAACATTACAGCGCCTATAACTGCATCATAGGCGATAAGGGGGCGGTTGTAAAACAAAAAAATGACAAAAACAAAGATTTTACCAATTCTGCAAAAAATACTACCACAAAAATCGGCGAAACGTTTCATATCATAAGGAAAAAGGCAGTACACCCCTCTGGCGGGGAGGTGAGCTGACCGGCTTTTTACCATTTTTGGTCCGCATAGTCAGAGAAAAAAACCACCGGCTTTTTTATACTGGACTCAAGGTACTGGAGGAGACTTCCCATGGAGGAAAAAATTCACTGCCTCGAACAAGGCGTTCTTTCGGGCGACCGGGAAGCGGTATGCACCGCCTGCCGGGAGCTGCTGGAAGCCGGAATGCCGGCGCAGAAGATCGTGAGACTCGGCCTTCTGCCGTGCATGGACACCCTCGGCCGCCAGCTTGCCCGCCGCGAGAAATTCATCCCGCAGATCATGATGTCGGCGCGCGCCGTGCAGAGCGGGATCGATCTTCTCTCGCCGCTCATCGTGGGGTCGGACGTTCCGTCGCTCTCGGAGATCGTTGTGCTCGGCACCGTCAGCGGGGACATCCACACCATTGGAAAGACGCTCGTTTCCATCGTGCTCCGGAGCGCCGGGTTCCGCGTCGTCGATCTCGGGACGAATGTCCCGCCGGAGAAGTTCGTCGCCGCGGTGCGGGAAAATGATTCCCACATCATCGCGATCTCGGCGATGCTCACCACGACGATCACCGGCATGAAGAAAACGATCCGCGTTCTCCGCGAAGCGGAAGGAAACGACCAGTGGCATATCATTGTCGGCGGTGCGCCGGTCAACGGCCGGTTTGCCCGCGAGCACAATGTGGAATATGCCGCCGATGCTGTGGAAACGGTGAATTTGGCCCTGAAAGCCTGCGGGATCCCTCCTCTTCCGAAAGAAGAAAAATGAAAAATTTTTATAACGGAGGAAACTCACTATGTCCACTTTGAACGAAATTTCCAAGATCGTTGCTTCCGGCCAGGTCATGGCCATCAAGGCAAAGGTCCAGCAGGCTCTCGACGAGGGCACCAGCGCCCAGAGCATTCTCGACGACGGCCTTCTCCCCGGCATCAACGAGATCGGCGAAAAGTTCGCCAGAAACGAAGTGTTCGTCCCCAACGTCCTGATGGCCGCAAAGGTCATGAACATGGGCGTGGAGGTCATCCAGCCGCTGCTCGCCGCCGGCGAGTCCACCAAGATCGGCACCGCGGTTGTCGGCACCGTGAAGGGCGACCTGCACGATATCGGCAAGAACCTCGTCGCGCTCATGATGCGCAGCGCCAACCTCGAGGTCATCGACCTCGGCAGCAACGTGGACGGCCCGAAGTTCATCGACGCCATCAACAAGTACAACCCCGACGTTATCGGCCTCTCCGCTCTGCTGACCACCACCATGAACGAGCAGGGTCACATCATCCAGCAGCTCGCCGATGCCGGCGTGCGCGACAAGGTCAAGGTCATGATCGGCGGCGCTCCCGTGACCCAGATGTGGGCGGACAAGATCGGTGCGGACGCCTTCACCGCGGACGCTGCCGAGGCCGCGCAGTGGGCCAAGACCTACGCCGCTTCCAAGGGCGCCTGAGCGCACCGAAATAAGGAGGATAAAACGATATGCATCAGCGTATTAAATACGACGTTCTCTCCCATAAAGAGCTGGAGTTCATGAAGGATCGCCTGGAGCAGATCCTCATCGAGCGCGGCGTTCACCTCGACCACGAGGAGATGCTCAAGGCTCTCGAAGAAAAGGGCTGCATTGTTGATATGGAAGCGCGCGACGTGCGCTTCACGAAGGAACTCATCGACAAGGCCATCTCCGCTGTCCCGGCCGAGTTCACGCTCTATTCCCCCGACGGAAAGCATGACCTGAAGTTCCCCGCCCCCGACGGACGCTTCTACACCCGCACCTGCACGGGCGCTCCCAACTACCGCAACATCAAAAACGAGACCCACTACATTAAGCCCGAGGAAGAACGCGAGTGGTACCATCTCACCAACAAGATGGAAAACCTCGACTACGTGACGCTGCCCTCCGTCTCCGGCGAATACTACCCCGGCGACGCGATCGACGTTTATGTTCTCGCCGACGCTCTCAAGCTCTCCGGCAAGCACATCTGGATCCAGCCCTATGAGGCCGACAACGTCCAGTTCCTGATCGACATGGCCGCGGCGGCTGTCGGCGGCTACGACAAGCTCCGCGAGCGCCCGATCGTCAGCATGATCGCCTGCAGCGTCCCGGCGCTGACCTACAAGCACATGGACGCCGAGATCCTCTACCTCAGCGCAAAGTACGGCGTGCCCGTGCAGCCCTGCGCTCTGCCCACCGCCGGCGCAAACACCCCCGTGACCGCCCAGGGTACCGCGTTCGTCGCCTGCGCCGACGTTCTCGCCCAGATCGTCATGCTTGAGCTCCTCTGCCCGGGTCTGCCGATCATCGCGACGACCCTGCTGTTCTCCATGGATATGCAGAGCACCTACACGCTCCAGTCCAACACCGAGATCACCTTCTCCCGCCTCATCTGCATGGACCTCTTCGAGCGCGGCTACAACATCCGCGCCCATTCCTACGGCACCGGCACCGACAGCCTCTGCCTCGACGCGCAGAACTTCATCGAGCGCACGAGCCTCATTCACGCGATGGCCATGTCCAACGCCTCCGTCCTCGGCGGCATGGGCCAGCTCGAGACCGCGAAGACCATCTCCCCGGTGCAGCTCATCATCGACAACGAGATCATGGGCATTGCCCAGCGCCTGCGCGCCGGTCTCGACGTCAACGACGAGACGATCGACTGGGACGAGCTCATCGCCGGCATCGACAAGGATCCCGCGTTCAGCTTCCTCATGAGCGAGCACACCTTCCGCCACTTTGAGGAGCCCCACCGCCCGGATATGTTCAACCGCGACGGCGTCGTCCGCTGGGAGCGCGAGGGCAGCAAGACCCTGCTCGACAAGGCTGAGGAGAAGTACTACGCTCTCATGGCCGAGAAGGCCGACTACGAGCTGCCCGCCGACAAGGCCGCGGCCGTGGACGAGGTGCTCAAGAAGGCGCACGCCGCTCTCGTCAAGGAGTAATTAAGCAGCCTCTTGCCGGAGGTCGTGCGGGTCGCCTCCCACCGTACCCCGGCAAGCTGAAATAATGTTAATTGCACATGGAACCAGCCCTGCCGGGGGAGAAAGTCCGGCAGGGTGAAGTTTCTGCACCCTTTTTCCAGCGGCCTCTGCAAAACGCGACCTCTGCAAAAAACGAGTAACAAGGAAAAGGATGGAAACAATAATGAAGATCACCAAGACCGAATGGACCTGGCTCATCATCACCACGGTCCTCTACATCGCCTACAATCTCCCTGGCGTTCCCCCTTACGACCAGCCGACCGCGACGCTCATCCACGCCGCGCTCACGGTGCTGCCCATCTGGGTCATCACCTATATCTTTCTCCCCAAAATCAATCACCTTTACAAGCTGAGAGACGATAAGAAGGAGGGCAAATAAGCTATGCTGAGTGCGACAACCATCTGGATCGCTTTTGCGCTTTATATGTGCTTCCTTCTGGGCGTGGCCGTTTATGTCACCGTTCAGGACAAGAAAAAAGCCGCGGGCGGGAGCCTTCTGACCGCGTCGGTCAAATGGCCGGTGCTCGTTATGACCTACATCGCCTCGCTCATGAGCACGTGGGTGTTCTTTGCCGGCCCCGGCGCGTACTACCGCGGCGGTCTGGGCTACTGGCTCAGCGAGATGAGCTACATCGCCCTCTTCCCGATTATTGCCCACTTCACGATGAATAAGGTCTGGCTCATCAACCGCGAGATGGGCGGCACGTTCTCCACCCCCGCGGACTTCTATGATGCCCGCTTCAAATCCCGCGCACTGCGCATCATCCTCGCGCTCATCTTCCTCGCAGCGTCCTTCCCGTACATCGCCTCCGTTATCGTGGCCATTGCCAACGCTGCGCAGTACGCTACCGACGGCGCGATCAACTACCGTCTCGCGGTCATCGTCGTCGGCCTTATCATGACGATCTTCGTGTGCGTCGGCGGCGTCAAGTCCGCCGCCACCGCCGACACGGTGCAGGGCCTCCTGTTCATCGTCCTGCTCTGGGTCATCGTTATCGCAGCGCTGATCGTCGGCTTCGGCGGCTCGCTCAGCAAGGCGGTCACGAAGCTCTGGGACGACGTCCCCTCCTTCTTCGCCTACCCCGGACCGGACGGCTGGGTGCCGTACAGCGCCCGCTTCGGCTATCCGTTCTCCTGCGCCATCGGCTGGACGATCATGCTGCCGCACGTATTCGTGCGCTCCGGCTACTTCGGCGACGATCTCAAGGCGCAGCGCCGTCTTTCCTACATGACGCCGGCGCTGCAGGGCATCGTCTGGACAGGCACCATGCTCATCGGCCTCATCGGCCTCGCTCTTGTGCAGGGACTGCCGACGTCTGAGACCGAGCTCATCATCCCCTACATCGTCAAGAACTTTGTTGTGAGCTTCAATCCCATGCTCGCGAAGGTGCTCATGGTCGCGTTCTTCATCGGTGCCTCCGCCGTCGGACTTTCGACCTCCAATGCATTCCTCACGGTCGCCTCGGCCATCGTGGCGGACGACCTGCTGCGCAACACGTTCCACATGGATCTCCAGGGCAAGAAGGGAACGACCGCCAACCGCATCATCGTTGCGGTGCTCGGCATCGGCTCGATCCTGCTCGCGCTCGATCCCCCGGAGCTCATCTTCACGCTCATCATGTTCTCCATCGCCATCGTCATGCCGCTCTTCCCGGTGCTGGTGTTCGGCATCTACTGGAAGAAGGCGACGAAGCAGGCGGCTATCGTCTCCTCCGTTGTCGGCACGATCCTCGTGCTCATGACCTACTTTGTCTGGAACATCGGCGGCACGTGGTACGGCGCGATCGGCATGCTCGGCTCCACGGTCTGCATGGTCGTGGTGAGCCTCTTCACCAAACAGAACAGCAAGGATTCCGAGGCATTCTTTGCTGCTCTCAAAAACGGCATGAACCGCAGCTACAAGATCGAAGACAAGGCTGTTGCGGCGCAGGTCGGCATGAGCACCGAGAACTGACCCCCCCGAAACTGCCCCCAGCGAATTCGCCGGCGCGGCGGCGAAAAGCTCCGCGCTGGTTTCTTCACACTCGATAAACATAGACAAATAGTAGATAAAGGGGAAATTCGGTATGAAAAACATGACTTCCAAAGAACGCATTGACGCCGTGCTGCATCACCAGCCGGTGGATCGCACCCCTTTTTGTCTCGTGGACGGCGGCGCATGGATCGCCAAAACGGAGGGAATGTCCTATCGCACGCTCTATGGTCTGGAGGACGGCGGCGCATCCTATATTGTCAAATGGACGGACGAATTTGAGACGGACATCGTGAGCGCCGTTTCCGGCGTGTTCACGGCGTGCCTGAGCGCGTTCGGCTGCCGGATCAACATCGATCAGATCGGCTGCTCGGTAGACGTCGAGCCGTGCATCACGGATCCGGCGGCAGAGATCCCCAGACTTGATAAGAGCGATATCCGGGAAAAGCTGCTTGCAGACGAATTTGTGCAGAATATGCTCCGGCAGTCCCGCAACGTGAAGGCGCTCGTCGGTGACAGGAAGTATCTGCTCGGCGACATTGCCGGCCCGTTCACGCTCGCGGCGGTCATGGCCGGTACTGCGGAGTTCATGATTTTGATGCTCGAAAGCCCGGAGCTTGTAAAGCAGCTGATGGACTATACGGCCTGCATCAGCGCGGAAATGTTCAAGCTGCTGCACGAAAACGGCTGCGATATCGCGCTGCCGGCCGAGCCGGTCGCCAGCGGAAGCATGATCGGCCAGGAGATGTTTGAGGAGTGGGCGCTGCCCGGACTCAAGAACCTCAAGGCGATGCTTCCCGAGTATAAATATTTCTTTACCCACGTTTGCGGCGCGTCCGGCGCCCGCGTGCCGTCGCTGCGCGACGCCGGCGTCAACGCTTTCTCCTGTGACTATATGGTCGATCTCGACCAGGCACTGAAGGACGCGGACGGCAAGCTCATCCTGATGGGCAACATCAACCCCGCCGGCGTTCTTCTGACCGGAACGGCGGAGAAAACCTACGCCGAGGCGTGCGAGCGCATCCGCACGGCGAACGGCCGCGGTCACATTCTCGCCACCGGCTGCGACATGGGCGCGGAAACGCCACTCGAAAACGTTAAAATGCTGGTCAAGGCCTGCAGGGACATGGCGCAGCATTGAAGGAGCCTTCCCGCACAAGCAATGAAATGAAACCGCTGCGGCGATTTGCCACAGACGAATACATGAAAGGAATGCACCTATGAAGATTAACATGCAGAAATGGGCGGAGGAGATCATCGCCGCCAAAGACCGCCGCAATCTCCCGGTTCTTTACTTCCCCCTGACAGCCGAGTGCGGAATGACGGTGACGGAGTCTGTCAACGATCCCGATAACATCGTCAAGGTCATGAAGGCCGTTCTCGACCGCTATCCCGAAACGATCGCCGCCGTTACCGGTATGGATCTTACCGTAGATACCGAAGCGTTCGGCGGAAAGGTTCTGTACGCCGAGGGGATGGTTCCCTCTATCTGTGAGCACCCCGTCGCCGATGTGGAAGCCATCCACACACTGAAGATCCCTGATATTCACTCCGGCCGCGTGGACATCTTTACCGAGGCGGTTCGCCGCGCGCAGAACGTCATCACCGACCGTCCCATCATGGGCGGCATGCTCGGGCCGTTCTCTCTTGCCGCGAATCTCATGGAGGTTTCCAACGCGCTCATCAACACCATGATGTATCCCGACGACATGAAGGTGCTCCTCGATAAAACGACCGAGTTCCTTATCGCCCGCGCCAAAGAGTACAAGGCCGCCGGCGCGAACGGCATCTTCATTGCCGAGCCGACCGCGGGACTGCTCTCTCCCGAACTGCTCGACGAGTTCTCCTCCGTCTATGTCAAGAAGCTGGTCGAGGCCGTGCAGGACGAGTACTTCTTCCTCATTCTTCACGACTGCGGCAACGTCAAGGACAGCGTCAAGAGCATGTACGACACAGGCTGCAAGGGTCACCATTACGGCAACAACGTCAACATGAAGGACATTCTCTGCCAGATCCCGGCAGATATCCTTGTGTTCGGCAACATTGACCCGTCCACCGCGTTCTTCAGCGGCACGCCGGAGAGCGTGTACGAAAAGACCACGAGCCTGCTCAACGACATGAAACCGTATCCGCACTTCGTGCTGTCCTCCGGCTGCGACCTTGCTGCTCAGGCTCCGCTTGCCAACATCGATGCCTATTATAAGGCCTGCCGCGATTTCAACGCAGCAAACGCCTAAGCCCACAGTTCTCTTCATCTGTATTCGCGCAGAGGGCCGACGCTCCCACGCCGGCCCTCTGCGCTTATTGCCTTAGACAGAAAGACCGAAGTGTCCGGCGAGCGCTTGACGCGTGGGGCACAATATGATATCTTAAATTAACTATATAAAAATTGGAGTGTGATGACCCCACATGGACGGCGACAGTTGGCTGTCTTGGATACCTATCGTTTTTCTTCTCTGCATGGCGGCGTATTTTGCCGTGGCAGAGACGGCCGCCACGTCCGTCAGCCGCATCCGGCTCAAGACGCGGCTCGATCAGGGCGACCAGAAGGTGAAAAAGGCCCTTTACGTACAGGACAATTTTGACCGCGCAATTTCCGCGATCCTTATCGGCACGAATATCGTCCACATCTCCACCGCTACGCTCACAACGGTGCTTGTTACGCGCACCTGGGGCGCGAGCTGGGTGGCGCTTGGCACGGTCGTGTGCACGATCGCGGTGTTTTTTGCCGGAGAGATGCTCCCCAAGAGCATCGCCAAGCGCTACAGTGAACGGTGCGCCCTTGCGACGGCGCCGTCCCTGTGCTTTTTTATGCGCATTTTCGCGCCGCTGGCGAAGGTGCTCTCGCACATCGGTGAATTCTTCTCCAATCTTGCCAAGGGTGAGCCGGAGATCACCGTGACCGAGGATGAGCTCTACGACATCATCGAAACGATGACCGACGAGGGTGAATTGCCCGAGGAGCGGGCGGAGCTCGTCCACTCGGCGCTGGAGTTTGCGGATGTGACGGTCGAGCGCGTGTTCACGCCGCGCGTGGACGTTGCGGCGCTCGATGTGAACACGCCGCCGGAGAAGATCCTCTCGTTCATTCGCGAGCAGCGCCACAGCCGCCTGCCCGTGTACGAGGGCAGCATCGACAACATCATCGGCGTGCTGCAGATCCGCAAATACGTCCGCGTATATCTGCGCGAGAGAAAATACCCGGAGCTTCGCAGCCTGCTCGATGCGCCGTGCTTTGTCCACCAGAGCGCGTCCATTGACGAGCTGCTCGAAGAGCTCAACCGGCGGAAGATCTCTCTCGCCGTCGTCACGGACAACTACGGCGGCACGATGGGCATCGTGACCGTCGAGGACATCATCGAAGAGCTGGTCGGCGAGATCTGGGACGAGGACGACGTCGCGCAGGTCGAATTCCGCGCGCTCGGCGATGATACCTACGAGGTCAGCGCCGACATGGATATGGAAGACCTTTTCGACGAACTCGGCTACGACGACCCCGAGGACACCGACTGGGAGCACAAGCCCGTCGGCGAGTGGGTATATGAGCAGTTCGACATGATCCCCGCGCAGGGCGAGAGCTTCACATGGCACCGGCTGAAGGTGACCGTGGAGAGCATCGACCACCGGCGCATCCGCAAGCTTCTCATCCAGCTTCTGCCCGAAGAGACGAAGGAAGGGGGCGAGGAAGCATGACGACGTGGATGTATGTGCTTTTGATGCTCGTGCTGTTGTGCGGCTCGGCGTTTTTCTCCGCCTCGGAAATGGCGCTCTCCTCCGCCAACCGGATGCGTCTTGCCTCCGCGGCGGAAGAAGGAAACCGTGCTGCCGCGATCGCCTGCAAGGTGATCGACAAATACGAAAACGCGCTCTCCGCCATTCTCATCGGCAACAACCTCTGCAACATCGGCTCGGACTCCATCCTCACGGCGCTCGGTATTGCGCTGCTGGGGGAAAAGTATAACGGCTGGGTCTCGGTTCTCATCACGCTTTGCATGACGGCGATCATCATCGTTTTCGGCGAATCTGCGCCGAAGATCGCCGCGAAGAACAATGCGAACCGGTTTTCGACAGCGGTTGCGCCGTTCATCCGCTTTCTCATGATCGTGCTCTCGCCGGTCATCTTCCTTGTTTCGCTGCTCATCCGCGTCATTACGCTCCCGCTCAAGGGGGAGCATAGCGGCGAGAGCTCCGAGGAGGAGGCCGCCGCCGAGCTGCAGTCGATTATTGAGACGGTCGAGGACGAAGGCGTTATCGACGAGGACCGCAGCGAGCTTCTTCGCAGCGCGCTGGACTTTTCCGAGATCGCGGTTATGGACGTGATGACCGCGCGCGTAGACGTCGAAGCGCTCGATATCGACGACGACTGGCGCGAGCTTTTGCTCTCGGGCGAGGATCTGCCGTATTCGCGCATCCCCGTATACGAGGACAGCATCGATAATGTGATCGGCGTGCTGTATCTCAACCGCTTTTTCAAGGCGCTGCTCGATGATCCCGAGGCGGACATCCGCAGCAACCTTATGAAACCGCTCTATATTTATAAGACCGTGAAGCTGCCGGACGTGCTCGCGCAGCTGCGCAAAAACCAGCAGCATCTCGCCATTGTCACGGACGAATACGGCGGAACGCTCGGCATCGTGACGCTCGAGGACGTGCTCGAAGAGCTCGTCGGCGACATCTGGGACGAGACCGACGAGGTGGAAAATGAGATCGTGGAGCGGCCGGACGGTATGTATGAGATCGACGGCGATCTTCCCGTCGGCGATCTTGCGGAGCTGCTGGACGTGACGGAGGAATCGCTCGATACCTCGAGCGCCACCGCCGGCGGCTGGACGATCGAGAAGTTCGGCGCGTTCCCCAAGGTGGGCGACACCGTGGAGTCGGACGGACTTCGTGTAAAGGTGCTCGCGATGGACGAGGACGGCCTTCGCGTGGAAAAGATCCTCGTGGAGAAGCTGCCCGAGGATAAAACGGACGATTGACCGGGAGGGTTTACCCATTCAGGACTTAACGCAGAAAAGAGAACGGGCGGTGCTCGCGGGGCTTTCCGCATCGAGCATGGACGCTGACGAGCGCTCCACCGAAATTTCGATGGAGGAGCTTGCCGCGCTTGTGGATACCGCAGGCGCGGACACGGTCGCTATGGTTTTGCAGACCCGTCAGTCGCCCGACCCGCGCAGCTTTCTCGGCGCGGGCAAATTGCAGGAGATCAAAGAGATCGTCACGAACAACGAGTGCGATCTCGTCGTGATTGATAACGAGCTCTCGCCCTCGCAGGCACGGGCGATCGAGGAAGAGCTCGGCGTGCGCGTCGTGGATCGAAGCGGCCTCATTCTTGACATTTTCGCCCAGCGCGCCCGCACGAAGGAGGGACGCCTGCAGGTGCAGCTCGCGCAGTATGAATATCTGCTGCCGCGTCTGACCGGCATGTGGACCCACCTCAAGCGCCAGGCCGGCACGAGCGCACCGATCGGCACGCGCGGCCCGGGCGAAACGCAGCTCGAAACCGACCGGCGGCACATCCGCCGGATCATCCAGAACCTGGAGGCCGATCTCGAACAGGTGCGCCGCGTCCGCTCGACACAGCGCCGCCGCCGCGAGAAAAACGCCATGCCGATGGTTGCGCTCGTGGGTTACACAAACGCCGGAAAATCCACGGTGCTCAACCGCCTGACGCGCTCGGACATCCCGGCAAACAACCGCCTTTTCGATACGCTGGATACGACGACGCGCCGTCTCTGGCTGCCGGAGCTGCAAAGAGAGATTCTGCTTTCTGATACCGTCGGCTTCATCCGCAAGCTGCCGACGAACCTCATCGAGGCGTTCAAGGCGACCTTGGAAGAATTGCAGTACGCCGATCTTCTGCTGCACGTTATCGACGTTTCGGCCCCCGACTGGGAGGAACAGGCAAAGGTCACCGACGCGCTCATCCGCGAACTGGGGGCATCCGCCACGCCGGTGCTGCGCATTTATAATAAGTGCGATGCGATCCCGGCTCTCACGGAGCTTCCGCACACGCGCGACGGCGTCTGCATTTCCGCGCGCACCGGCGAGGGCGTGGACACGCTGCTCGCACGCATTACGGAGGAGCTGAAGCGATGACGCCGTACCGTACCGCCGCCGGATACGGCGAGGCGGAATATGAGGACAAACGAAGCCGGTTCATCGGCCACATAAAGCCCGTTGGCTCGGAGGCTGAGGCGAAAGCCTTCGTCGATGAAATACGCCGGAAATACGCCGACGCGACGCACAACGTTTTTGCCTACGTCCTGCGCGAGGGGAACATCCTCCGCTGGTCGGACGACGGCGAGCCGGGCGGCACGTCCGGCCAGCCAACGCTTGCCGTGCTGCAGGGCGCGGGGCTGACGGACGTCTGCTGCGTCACAACGCGCTACTTCGGCGGAACGCTGCTCGGCTCGGGTGGGCTCGTGCGCGCCTACTCCGCCGCGGCTCGCGCGGCGCTGCGCGAGGCGGGTACCGCCGTCATGCGCCCGTGGCGGCGCGGGAGCTTTGCCTGCTCCTACGCCCGGTACGAGCGGCTGCGCCGCCTTTTGGAAGAGCGCGGCGCGCGCGTTGAAGAAACGCTCTTCGGAGCGGAGGTAGAGATCGTATTCTCCGCGCCGGAAGCGCAGAGCGAGAGCGTTGTAACGCTCCTTCGCGACGCAACCGCCGGGGAGGCCGAGGTGCGCCTCGGCGAGAGCGTTTTTCGCCCGGAGCGGGAGGAAGAATAATTTAAAAAATTTTTTCTCCGAAAAGCAGGGGAAATCGCGGGCAATGTCGTATATAAGTAATGCAGAGGTTTTCTGCATTACTTTTTTTCTTTTGGGAGAGACACCGGCAAACCCCACCGACTTTTGCCTGCGGCAAAACCCACCTCCCCTGATAGGGGAGGCAAGTAAGTTGGCGGAAAACCGGCTTGGCGCCCCTCGCCAGGGGAGCTGGCACGGCGCAAAGCGCCGTGACTGAGGGGTTTCATCG
>CAVIVK010000310.1:0-11179 GCA_963645975.1 Bifidobacteriaceae bacterium
GCCTTCTCGAGAGAGGGCGTGGCGTTGCGCAGCACGAGACGGCCGCCGCCGCGGTTGAGCGTATCGACCATAACGCTGTTGCCCTTATCGGTGACGAGAGTGACCTTCTGGATCTGGTATTCCTCGCCGCGGACGATGTTCACCTTGACGCCGTCGGCCTTAACGCGCTCCACGGCGACCTCGTAGGTCTGGTAATCGGAGGTGGAGCAGCCGTACACTGCGCCCATGAGCACGCCGGGCACGTTGATCGTCCGGCGGGCAAAGAGTTCGGGGTAAAGCTCAATGGTGATCTCGGTGACCTTCTCGCCCTCGTTGAGAAGCTCGTGCGCGATGCGGCCGCAGTTCGTCGGGCTGCCGACGGCCTGCGAGGAACCGCCGACAACGGCGTCGCCGAGCGTCTTGATAATGGGGGCGGAGCCGTCCGCCATCTTTTTGGCGATCTCCTTGGCCTTCTCGAGCGTCTCTTCGATGCGCTCCTTGTCGGCCTTGTGGACTTCCTCGGAGACGAGGGATTCGACCTCGGCGGTGCGCTGGAAGAAGGGCTCCATGTACTCCACGACGGTGGGCACGATGTGATGCGCGCTCTCCTTGTGGACGAGGGACGCCATGGCAAACATGACGTCAAACGGGACGTTGACGGTCATTTCCACGGTCGTGCAGAGACGGCCGGCGTACATGCCGCCGAGGATCGCGCCGCCGACGTGGGCGGTGCAGAGCGCCGGGACGAGCACGCGCGGCGTGCAGGGGACGCCGATCGTCGGGGACATGGCGAGAACCATGGCCTTCTCCATCTGCTCGGGCGTGCCGTTCTTCAGGTGAACGGTCGCGGCGGCGATGGCGGCAGAGCCCGCGCCGTAGCCTTCGAGATTGCAGCCGGTGGTGACCTTCGCCACGCGGAACAGGCTGCCGACCTTGAGCATGAGGCACGCGACCTCGGCGAGAGTGGTCTCGTCGGTGCCGACGTCCATCAGCGCACGCAGGAAGCCGGTGTACGGGCAGGGGTCGCCCGTACCGGCGCACGGACGCACGCCGATGCAGTGGTTGCCGACCTCGGCGGCCACGGTGTACATGAGCGCCTTATCGAGCAGCACATCCTGGAAAATGGTGCCGGGGCCCATTTCCTTGAGCTGGGTGGGAACGGTGCCGAGCAGGAAGCTGTTTCCGCCGGAAACGCCGATCTCCACGGCCTTGAGGTTGTGCGCGTATTCTTCCATGACGGCCTTGAGGACGCCTTCGCGGTCAAGACCGGTGCGAAGCTCGCTCTCCGTGAGGACAACGTCCACCACGCGGACGCCGTATTCCTTCGCGAGGGCGATGGTCTCGCCCATCGTCAGCGGAAGCTTTTCCGCAACAATGCTTTTCAGATCTGCCATCTCTTCTCTCTCCTGTCTGCGCTCAGCGGCCGGTGGAGGAGGCGTAGGTGTGCTCGATGTCGCGGATCTTCTGCAGACCCATCAGCTCGTTGAACTGAGCGAACGGAACCATCTTGTCGAGCTGGGTGATGGTGGTGCCGTCGCGCTTCAGGCCTTCCCACAGGTCGATCATGGCCTTGGTGGTGACGTAGGTGGAGGCGGTGGGGTAGATAACGAGGTTGTAGCCGAAGCTCTCGAGCTCGTCGTTCTTGAAGATCGGGGTACGGCCGCCCTCGACCATGTTGGCGAGCGTCAGACCGGGGATCTCCTTGTTGATGAGCATCATCTCTTCCTTGGACTCGGGGGACTCGATGAAGATGATGTCCGCGCCGGCTTCCTTGTAGGCAAGACCGCGCTTGATGGCCTCTTCGATGCCGTAAACGGTACGGGCGTCGGTACGGGCCATGATCATCATGTCGCCCTGGCGGGCATCAACGGCGGCCTTGACCTTGCCGACCATCTCTTCCATGGGAACGACCTGACGGCCGGTCATGTGGCCGCACTTCTTGGGCATGACCTGGTCCTCGAGCTGGATGACGGCGACGCCGGCCTTCTCATACTCGCGGATGGTGCGCTGCACGTTGACGGCGTTGCCGAAGCCGGTGTCGGCGTCGGCGACGACGAGGGCGTTGCCGGCGGCCTCCACGGTGTTGGAAGCGCGCATGACCATTTCGCTCATGGTCATCAGGCCAACGTCGGGCTGGCCGAGGTGGGAAGCGCTCTGGCCGTAGCCGGTCATGTACACGGCGTCAAAGCCAAGATAGGCAATGATTTTCGCGGTGAGAGCGTCGTGGCAGCCGGGGGCGACGACGAGCTTTTTCTCTTCAAAGAGCTTGCGCATTTTCTGTCCGTTGGTCATGGGAATCAGTCTCCTTAATAAGTATTTGAGAGGTTTATTACTTTTTAATAACGTGCTCTTTCATATACGAAAGAACTTCTTCGGGATAATGCTGCGCCAGAACGCCCATGGCATAGAGGATATAATCCTCGTCGAACCAGATGTCCGGATCGTTCAGCGGCAGCAGCGAGATGCCGGGGTTATCAAACGTGCGGCGCACGATGTTCTCGCGCTCCTCGCCGTGGCAATGGAGGAAGATACCGCCCACGCACAGCACCTGACGCACGTTGCGAAGATCGCGCCCCATCGGAGCGCCGGCCATGATGCCCATGACGGGATCGGCCTCCTTCGCGTAATATCCGGCGTGACGGCGGATGGCGACGTCCGCGGCGCACGCGGCAAGCGCGCGGTCGAGACAGGCCTCCTTCTCGTCGGCGGGGATGTGGTCGTTGTGCGCTTCGAGCAGATCGACGTAGTTTTCCACATCCTCCGGCGTCAGACCGTAATCGTGATCCATGGCGCGGAGAATGGCCTTATCGCCCACGGCTTCGGGGATGCCGGTCGCGCTCACGCGCAATCCGAGATTGCCTTCCACGGTGCGGTAGGAAAACTGCTTTTCGTTGCTCACAACGAGACCGCGCTCTTCGATGTTCATGTCGATGAGCTCGGGCAGCGCGGAGTGGATATCGGTCGTCGCGCCGCCGATGTCCACGAGGATCACACCGCCGACGCCCTCCTGCTCATAGCTTCCCTTGGCGAGAAGCTCGCTCGCGAGCAGCACGGCGCCCGGCGTCGGGATGACGGTCTGATCCGCGAGCGCATCGCGGAACTCCTTCAGTCCCTTGGCGTGGGTGATCTGGTTGATGAACTGCTCGTGGATCGCGATGCGCGCGGGCTTCACGTTCAGCTCGTGGATCGTCGGCAGAATGTTCGGCACGCGGATGCACTCGATGCCCGCGGCGCGGAATTTCTCCGCCGCCTCGCGCTGGGCAAACTTGTTGCAGCCGAGAATGACCGTACCTTCGCCGTGCACCTTGCAGATGATGTCCGCGTTTTCGAGCACGTTCGCCATATCGCCGCCGTCCGTACCGCCGGAGAGCAGGATGATGTCGGGCTTGATCTCGCGCAGAACTTCCTCCCGAAACTCGGGCGGCTCGTCCGCGGAGACGACCTCCATGACGCGCGCACCGGCGGTCATGGCGACTTCCTTCGCAGCCTTCGCGGTCACGCGGGGCATGAAGCCCATCGCGACCATGCGCAGTCCGCCCGCGGCGCTGCACGAGCTGAAGCGCACCATGTCGGGCGCGAACTCCACGCCTTTGGCGCGGATCTCCGCTTCGGCGCCGCGCGCGCCGTCGCTGATGTTCTCGAGCGTCGTCGGGTGCTGGCCGCGGGCGAGGAACGTCAGCTTTCCGTCTTTGAGACAAAAGGCCGCGCCCTTCGTATACGTGCTGCCGACATCGTAGACAAGAATGTTTGCTTTCATCGCTTTGACTCCTTAACCGCCATCCGGGAGACCCGGATGGCGGACATGGGCGCTCTTACTTCTTGCGGGGGTCCTTGCTCTTCTCGAGCAGCGCGTAGCCTTCCATGAGACGGCGGGCGGTACGCTCGATGGCGGCCTTCTTCACGGTCAGGTCGGGCGTGACCTCGGAGTAGCAGTTGATGACGCCGGCGGGGTGGCCGATGCGCACGAGCTCTTCCGGGTTCTCCTTGCCGATGACCTGGTTGACGATGGTGCCGGGGATCTTCGCGGCAACGCCGGTGCAGACCGTGGCGGTACCGGCATAGGTCTTATGCAGCACCTGCATGAACATCAAGCGGGAAACGAGGTCGACCTCTTCCTTCTTGATGGTCTTCTTCTCGGGGGGATAGTAGTAATCCTGCGCCTCGGTGATGAAAGCGACCATCGGGAACGCCGGGGAGTTCTTGGTGGCGTCGGCGAGATCCTTCGCCATGCCGCACTTGACGCACGCGATGCCGCGGATCTCTTCGAGATACTTGAGCAGCTCCTTGTTGCCGTCGATCTCTACCTGATCCTCGGTGCCCTTCATGCCGACGCTCTCGGCGCGCACAAAGATGACAGGGTTGGCGCAGTCAACGATGGAGGCCTCGATGGGGCCGCGGCTCGTCTCGATGACGTCGACAGCGTTGCCGGTCGGCAGAAGCTTGCCGGTGGCGGCGCCGGCGGTGCCGGACATGTCCATCTGGATGAGAGCGCCGGTGCCGGGCACGCCCGCGATGGCGACGTCGCCGGTGACCTTCGCCTTGCCGTCCTCGACGAGGACGTAGGACTTCATGACCTTCTGGGTGTTGACCTGCCAGATGGTGACCTCATTGAGCCCCTCGTGGCACTTGACGATGGACTCGTCAATCGCGAAGGGCGCAACGCCGGAGGAGATGTTGCCGCAGTTGCCGTTCCAGTCAACGACGGCGTCGGTGATGGAGACCTGCGCAAACGTGTAGTCCACGTCGCAGCCGGGCTGCTTGCTCGGGCCGATGACGGCGAGCTTGCTCGTCAGGGGATCGGCGCCGGCCAGACCGTTGATCTGGCGCTTATCGGGGGAGCCGAAGATCTGCAGGATCATGGCGTCGCGCTCGGGGCCGGGGGCGGGCAGATCGTTTTCCTTGAGGAAAATGCCCTTGCTGGTACCGGCGCGCATGATGACGCAGGGAATTCTGTACTGATCCATGGTGTTCTTTTCCTTCCTGAATTACTTGTTTTCTTTCTCCTTGGCCTCGATGAGCTCGGTGATCTTGGTCACGCACTGCTCCGGCGTGGAGTCCGGGCCGAAGAAGGCGTCAACGCCCATAAAGCCGGTGCCTTCCTTGGCGATCTTTTCTTCGTAGTACTTATGCTCCTCTTCCTTCTCGGCAATGCGGCCGCCCGCCCAGACGACGGTCTTGTCGCGCAGTCCGAGCTCTTCGAGACGCTTGCCGACGCGCGGGAACAGCGTCACGCCGAGGCCGAGCAGGTTGCTCACGCCGACGGCGTCCGCCTTCGCCTCCGCGGCAACCTCGGCCACGGTCTCGGGCAGGTTCATGCCGCGCAGGAAGATGACTTCGTAGCCAGCGTCCTGGAACGCCTCGCGGATGGTGTTGATGCCGTTGACGTGCGCATCGGCGCCGACGGTCGCGAGAACGATCTTCTCCTTGCGGGTCGGGGCCTTCTCCACATGAACGACAACGTGCTCCTTGGTGATCGGGCAGCGGGAAGGATCCACGCCCAGCGGGGTGTAGCCTTCGACGTAGCGGGTGATGCCGTCGGGATCGCGGTTCGTCTTGACGAAGCGCTTGAGATCCCAGCCGCCGGCGCGCGGGGTGTCCATCTTGCCGGACTTGCCGCCCTCGACGATGAGGTCGATGAGCTCTTCGGCGGTCCACTGCTTCCAGAACGCCTCGGTCAGGCAGCCCTGACGCAGGCTGTGGTCGGGCAGCTTGAGAACGGCTTCGAGAACGGCGAACGCCTCGTCCATCATGACGCGCTCATACTCGTCGATCTTCGGAGACTCGATGCCGGGGTTGTAGGTGCGGTGGAACACGTCCCACGTCGCCCAGCAGGCCTGGCCCATGGAGTCGCCGGTCGGGATACCGACGCTCTCGGCCGCCTTCGGGCGGTAGAAGTTGGCGCCGCCGAGCTTGGCGGAAATGGCCATGCGGGCGAAGTGCGCCTGCTCCGCGATCAGGTTCGCGGGCGGGTTCTGGAACGTTTCGGGAACAACGATCAGGCTCTTGGAGAGCATGTTGTGGCGGAACGCGCGGATGATGGCGAGATCACGGTAGAGGTTCACGCCGCCGACGTTCATCTGGATGCCGGAGAGCTCCCAGGGCAGCCCCGCGTGGTACGCAAGGCCCTCGGAGAGGAGGCACATCGCGATGGCCATGCCGTCGGTGCCGCCGATGTTGTTGATGTGCTTGTGGGTGTCGAGCTGGGCAAAGATCTTGTTCTCGCCGCAGATCTCGCACGCCTTGTAGCCGTTGACGACCTTCGTGCGGAAGTCATGGATGCCGCGGCCGCCGAAGTGGACGTGGATGACCGGGCCGATGTCGGTGCCGTCAAAGCCGGCGATGAAGCCGTTGAGGATGTTGATGTGCGCGGTGTCGCCGGTGGCGTTGATACGCACGGGGTGCTTCGCGCCGCCGCCCATCTGGATGAACTCGCGCTCGCCCTTCGGGGTGATGCCGCCCTTGCCGCGGGACTGCTCAATGAGCTCGCGGCCCTTGAGCGGGTCGATGTGGCGGGTCGCCTCGGAGTGGACGAACTGGAAGATCGTCTCGTTGTACTTGTCGGCGTACTTGTAGATCTCGTTGGATTCCTTCCAGGTCTCCTCGGCGCTGTTGCGGCCAAGGATCGGGTTCAGGCAGGGAATGCCGGTCTCGACAGCCTTCTGGCCGAGCTCGTAGATGCGGTAGCCGCTGCGGACGACGCCGGCGACCTCGCGGGGGTACGGCGCGGGCAGACCGACGACCTCGCCGTTCTCGTCGAGATCGGGCATCTCAACGCCGAAGCAGTCCGCATAAGCACGGATGGTTTCGATGTCTTCCTTAATAATTCGTTTTGTTCTTTCCTGGGGGTCCTTCATAGCCATTGCCTTTCTCCTCTAAATATTCCGTTAAAAATACTTACTGACGCTTTATTCGGTGATGCCGAGCTCGGCACGCACACGGGGGATCAGTCCGCCGTACTCGAGCGTTTTGAGAACGCTCTCGGAGAGCGGCGCGGATTCGATCACGCCGCAGGGAGCGGTGATCGTTCCCTTTTCGAGATCGACTTCGATGATCTCGCCGGTGTGGAGCTTCTTCACGGCGTCGGCAACGAACACCGGCATGCCGATGTTGATGCAGTTGCGGCGGAAGATGCGGGCGAAGCCCTGCGCCACAACGAGCGCGACCTGCGCCTGCTGGAGGGCGATGGGGGCCTGCTCGCGGGAGGAGCCGCAGCCAAAGTTGCGTCCCGCCACGAGAATGCAGCCGGGCTCGCGGTTGAGCTTGAAGTCCTCCGTCGGGAGACCGGCCATGGCGTACTTGCCGATCTCCTCATACGGCTCGCTCATCGCGTAGCCGGGGAGGATCTGGTCGGTATCGACGTCGTCGCCGAGAATGATAACTTTACCTCTGATCTTTTCCATTTGTGCTTACACCTCCGGAACGGTGATGACGCCCGTGAGGGCGGTGGCCGCTGCGGTAGCCGGGCTCGCCAGATAGATCTGGCCGACCTTGCTGCCCATACGGCCGGGGAAGTTGCGGTTCGTCGTGGAAACGCACACGTCACGCGGGGTGATAAGTCCCTCGTGCGCGCCGAAGCACGAGCCGCAGCCGGGGTTGAGAATGGTGGCGCCGGCGTCGCGGATGATCTTCGTCCAGCCGCGCTCTTCCATCTGACCGAGGATCTCGCGCGAGGCGGGAACGATGAGCACGTTGACGTCGGGGTTGACTTTCTTGCCCTCAAACGCCTTGGCAACCTGCTCCATGTCGTTCAGGCGGCCGTTGGTGCAGCTGCCGACGACGACCTGCGTGACCTTGATGCCGGCCTTCTCGCGCACCGGAACAACGTTCGCGGGGCTGAAGGGGCAGGAGATCTGCGGCTCGAGCGTGGAAAGGTCGATCTCGTAGGTCTCGAAGCAGTCGGTCTCCTTCTGCTCGGTGCCGAAGATGGTGATCATGCTGCCGATCTCGATGCCCATGTTGCACACGGTCATGCGCTCGGCGATGGAGAGTTCGTCGATGCCGGGGCCGGTGAAGAGAAGGCCGCGGTCCACGAGATAGTCGGAGCCGAACTTGCTGCCGAGATACAGGATAAGGTCTTTGCCGAACACGTTGGAGGGAAGTTTGCCGGTGAGATATATCTGCACAACCTGAGGCACCTCAAGATCGAGCGTGCCGGTCGCCATGGCCGCGGCCAACTCCGTGGAGCCGACGCCGATGCCGATCTGACCGTAACCGCCGCAGGTGCCGGTGTGGGAGTCAGCAATACAAACGATATCGCCGGGGTTCTGCTTGTGCTTTTCAAACATCAGCTGGTGGATAACGCCCTCGCCGCGCTGATACAGGGGAACGCCGAATTCCTTGGAGAAATCGTCCATCGCCCAAACGTTGGCACGGGCCTTCTCCGTAGCGGCGGGGTACACATGGTCAACGATCAGCGCCACACGGCTCGGATCGAAAACCTTCTTCACGCCGATCTCGCGGAACATGCGGATGGCGATGGGAGCCGTCACATCGTGGGCGGCGACAAAGCTCACCTTGCAGGTGAGATCCTGGCCGGGGGCGACATGATCCTTGCCAGCCGCTTTTGCCAGATACTTTTCAATAAGGTTCATTTATTCTGTCCTCCAGGCCTTTTCTCCCGCAGATATTCTGCGGTAATGCTCTTGAAAATAGCCCCCTTGTTGCCAAGGGGGCTATTGTTAAACGCGGGGAAGAATTAGTGCATGCCGTCCTCGCACTTGGCTTCGGACTTCTGCAGACCACCGATACGGCCGGCGCCGTTGACGATGGCGTGGGGACGACCGGCGTCAGCCAGGACGACCGCCATGACGATCTCGTCGTTCTTCGGGGCATCGGGCACACGGACCGCGAAGGAGCCGTAGTGGGTGCGCACGAAGGCAGCATCTTTGAAGTGCAGGGAGATGTCCAGCTCGGAACCGGCAGGGCCGACCTTCTCGTTGGAAGGAATGATGGACTTGCCGCCGCCGATAGCAGCGCGGATGGTCTTGCCGGACTTCGGGTGCAGCATAGCGGAGGAGTGCTCCAGCTCGCCGTCGAGACCGACGATGCAGCCCTTGCCGTAGGTTTCAACGTTCTCGGCGCCGAGCAGCTCGGCACCCTTCTTGGTGAGCAGATCGCCCAGGTACTCGCCGTACTCGGTCAGCTCAGACAGGTCTTCGACCCACTGGCCGGCGTACGGATTCTTGATAACGGCAGCCACGGACACAGTCTTGATGGACTTGCGGCCGGAGTTGGTCTCCACGGGCATTTCAGCGCCGCCCTCGTAGAACACTTCTTCGAGGTTGGTAACGATCTTGCGGATCTTGGGCTCTTTCATTGGTATATCCTCCTATTAAAAATTAATAGCTAAAGCTAAGTAGTTGGGCTTCTGTGCGAGCTAAGCTCAGCAGGGCTTTCTCGACGCAGGAGGAGTGTTGCTGGACTTCTTGACGTTGATCTTGCCGTCGATGATGACATAGCTGAGGCCCGGAATATCGCCAGCGGCGAAAGCTTCCATGGCGTCCTTGCCGACGGAACCCATCGGGGTGTCCATGATCAGCAGGTCAGCTTCCTTGCCCGGGGCGATGACGCCGCGGTTGAGCTTCGTGTAGACCTTCGCCGGGTTGCCGGTCGCCATGGCGACGCAGACTTCGGGGGCGATATCGGTCATGGAAGCGGCGAAGCTGATGTTGCGCATGATGCCCAGAGGAATGATGCCGGTGCCGGACGGAGCGTCGTTGCCGAAGATCACGCGGCCGAGCTGGCCCTTTTCGGCAGCGCGGTTAAGGACGTACTGCGCGGTCTTGGGGTTGCCGCACTGCACGATCTCCATCGCGAAGCTGGTCTCGTCCATGATACGGTCAACCTCGTGCAGAGGAATGGAGGTCGGGCCGCCGTTGATGTGGGAGACAACGTCGGGCTTCGTCTTGATGACGTCGTCCGCGGTAACGGTGGAGGAGCCGGGGATGGAGGTGCCGCCGGTGTGCATCTGCACCTTGAAGCCGTACTTGTGCGCCCACTCGACCATGGGAGCCGCAGTCTCGGGGTTGTTGACGGTGCCGAGGCCGATCTCGCCGACGACCCAGACGCCTTCCTTGGCGAGGTCTTCGAAGTCCTTCTCGACCAGACCCTTCTCGAGGATCAGTCCGCCGCCTTCGACCTTCACGCCGGAAACGCCCTTGGCAAAGCACTTGTGGCCGACAATGGCCTGCGCCTTGGTGTAGACGGGGTCTCCCTTGGGATGGCCGGGGATATGGCATTCGCCGGCGGAGATCATAGTGGTCACGCCGCCGTTTTTCGCACTCTCAATGAAGCCGAAGGTCTTCTGACGGGTGCCGTAGCCGTCCGCGGTGGAAACGTGGACGTGGGTGTCCCAGAGACCCGGGGTGACGGTGGTGCCGTTGGCATCAACGACCATCGCGTCGCCGATGTTGGCGAGGAGTTCCTCTCCGCCGATCGCCTCGATGAGGTTCTCGTTGATGACGATGACGCTGCCCTCAAGAACGGGGTGGTCAATGTCACCGGAAACGATCTTACCGATGTTCTTAATTACCAGAGTAGCCATGGTAAACTCCCTTCTGCTGCTGCGCGCAGCATATAAAATGTGTGTTTGCCCAACTCCCCCGACGTTGCGCAGTTCTCCGCCGGGAGCGTTTTGCCAGAGTACACGCGGACATTCCGCCGCCATCCGCACATCCGGGATATGGCAGCAGCCCTGTCCAAGGGGTTTTTCTGTCGCGGCAGGGGTGTGCCCGGTGGAGCCGCAGCCCCGCCGTGCAGAAAACCCCTGGTTCCCCGGTCAAACAGTGGCTGGGGAGCCGACTTTTTCCCTAAGTTTATCCGCTCAATTCCCGGCGCATGAAGCGCCGGGAACCGGCGAATATTTAATAACTCAACGCCTTTTTTAAAAAATCCGCGCACGAGCTGTGCTTACCTCGGAGCTGCAGCTTGCTCCGGGAGTAAGTAAGTTTGTGCCTGCTTGGATTACAGATCCAGCGCGTAGTCGCCTTCCTTGATCCAGCCCTTCTTGCGCATGAACTCGCTGACGAGCAGAGTCACAACGACAGGAACGACGAAGGAGCAGACGATAAGGCCGATCCAGTTGAGGGCCGGGTTGGCCGTCGCGGCGGCGAAGTTCACGCCGAGAGCGGCGTTCTCTTCGCACATGGGGGCCGCCCAACCGGTGATGAGGCCGATCTGGCCGCAGAGGCCGGAGGTACCC
>CAVIVK010000311.1:0-8835 GCA_963645975.1 Bifidobacteriaceae bacterium
GCACAGCCCTTGGAGAGGGGCATTAAAAACTACTACTCTATAATACAAGGAGAACGAAAAATGAGCAAAAAGAGTCAACTCACGCGGTCTGTTTCCATTATCGGCGTCGGCCAGACGAAATACGGCGACGGTGCTATCAATCCCGAGCTGAAGGATATGTCGCTCTACGACATGGCTACCACCGCCTGTGCTCAGGCCATGGAAGACGCCGGCGTCAATCCCCGTCAGATCGGCAAGATGGTCCTCGGCATGGTCTGCGGCCCGGCCTACAACGGCGGCACACTTGCCAATAACCACGGCATGCTGGAGTTTCTCGGCATGAAGGGCAAAGCCGGCGTTTACCACAACGAGGTCTGCGCTACTGCGATGAACTGCTTCAACGAAGCCGTGGAGGCTGTCGCATCCGGTAAATACGATATTGCCATCTGCCTGGACACGGACTCCGTCCGTTACACCAACCACCCCGACATGCCCGCCTGCTTCCGCTTCCCCTCCAACCGCTATGCCGAGTTTTACGGCAAGGAGTGGGCCGGCGGCGCTACCGGCAACGACACAGCCTACACCCGCTATACGCACGCCTACTATGCGCAGGGCGACGCGCCTGCCCGCCATTACATCCGCGAAAACGGCATTACGGCCAAAGACTTTGATGACGCCATGATCGGCGCCGCCATCACCTCCCGCGAGCATGCCTCACGCAACCCGAAGGCCTATCAGAGAGAGCGCTATCAGGACATCGCAAAAAGCCGTGGCTTTGACGATGTGTGGGATTACATGCGCTCCAAATACAACCCCAAGTTCACGGAGTACGACCGCGCCGGCTTCTCCGGTCCAATGGACGAAGGCGCTACCGCGATCATCGTATGTGCCACGGAGCTGGCCGGCCAGTTCAAGCAGAAGCCCATTGAAGTTGTCGGCACCGTTCAGTGCGACATGAACGACCTGACGCCGGCTGTCGAATGCGCCATTGCCAATGGCGCTGCCAGCCGTATTTATGATGTTACCGGCTATAAGCCCGAGGACATTGAGTATCTGCAGACCTCCGACATGTCCCTGAATGATGCTCTCTACAGCGCCGAAGCCGTCGGATATCTCCCCAAGGGCGAGGGCTGGAAATATATGCGCGACGGCCTGACCCGCTTTGACAGTATCAAGCCCATGAACACCGACGGCGGCCACCCCGCTCTGGGTCATGCGTTCTCCGCCAGCCAGATGGCGACTCTTGTGGAGCCTGTGCTCCAGATGCGCGGCCAGGCCGGCGAGCGCCAGATCGCCAACCCGCCGAAGGTTGCCATGTGGCGCGGCCAGGGCTCTTACCAGTCCACGTCCATCACGATCCTCCGCACCGTAGAGGGTGTCAACGAGGATGCCAAGCCTGCCGAGCATACCTTCCAGAGCCGTCCCTACGTCCGCATGTTCTATGACGCCATCAAGGAAGGCAAGTTCATCGGTTCCCGCTGCCCGAAATGCGGCAGGGTGGAGTTCCCCCTCTATCCCATCTGCAACGGCTGCGGCAATCTAGATAATGAGATCGTGGAAGTCTCCGGCAATGCTACCGTAAAGGAAGTTTACCAGATCGTTCCGGCCTTTACTCCGATTGAGCTGGCCCCGTACGCTCCCGCGTTTGCGTGTGAAGCGCAGTTGGAAGAGGGCAGCGAATTCATGTGCCTCGTCTTCGGCATTACACCGGAAACATATGAAGAGTATCGCGACAAGGTGCCCTTTAGTGCAAAGCTCATCCCGATGCCCGATCCGACCGGTCATGACTACAGCACCTTCGCCCTGAGCGTTAACGGTGCCACCGCTGTTCCGAACAGCGATAAGATCGAGGAGACCCGCAAGTGGCAGGAAGCACTCAAATCCGGAAAAATGAACGAGATTCTGGCCAAAGGCGACGGAATCAAGTGATTTCTGCCGCAGTTACCGCGTCTTTTTGCAATACGACCTGTTATATTGCGACATTTGACATTCAATCCTAAGCTGCCAAACCTTTGCGAACAAAAAAGGAAAAGGCCCTGTTATTTTTTTGCATAATACACGAATCCCAACAAGCAAAAACCTCCCTGAAGCACAGTATTCCTGTGCTTTGGGGAGGCTTTTGTAACCTTTATGCGGACGGTTTATTCCAGCAGAGAGAGTATTTTGCTTGTCAGCTTTTCCAGCAGCGAGCCCATTTCATAGACGCTGATGGCGTCGGGGTGGTTCACATACCAGCGGTACAGATTGAGCTGTCCGCCGCACATATATTCGCAGATGAGCTTTTTCTCCGCCTCGGAAAACTTCTTCTGCGAGGCGTACTGCTGCTTGAATATGCGCCATGTGCGGTTCGTCATGCGCGCCTGAAAGAGCGGATCGCCGTTTTCGCTGGTAAGGATGCGGATCATACGCATATTCTGGCGGATATACTCCACCTTGACAATGGTATTGGGGTTGATGCCGTTGGAGGAATAATCGGACAGCCGCGGCAGAACGGTCTGGCTGTCCTCGGTCAGGCCGTCAACAAAATCATCCTCCATTTTTTGTACAACCGAGTAAATGGAATCGAAATAAACATAAAAGCTGCTGCGGCTGATCCCCGCAAATGCGACGAATTCCGTGACCCGGATCTTCTGGAACGGAGTAGTTTCCATCATATCCAGCAGCTTTTCCTCGATCAGCTTTTCCGAAACCGACTGGCGATGCATGACCTCACCCCCCTATGAGTGAAGTATAGCGGTTGTTCCGAAAAAAGGCAAGGCTATCCGAAAGCTTCGGATAGCCTTGCGGAGTATTTATGCCTGTTCTCCCCAGAATTCCATGTTCATGGGGCCTTTGATCGTTCCGGAAACCTTTTTCCGTTCTTCTTCAAACTGACCGGAGAATACCAGCTTCATTCCGCGGCCTTTCATGAAGAACTGGAAGTTCTCGCCATCAAGCTGGGGCTCCTGGATCGGCTTGGTCATGTCCATAGCCGTGACGGTACCGGAAAGAACACCGTCCTTGATGCTCAAAATCAGTTCCCCATCACGTACCGCGCCCATGGCCTTCACATGAAGAGCATACCGGATGCCGGTGTTCTCGTCCTCCTTGTCGATCAAGTGTCCGTGGAGAAGTTTTTCATATGCATCGGATTCCTCGCTGTCCTCCGCCGCCACGGGCATCACATTGTTATAGCTGACGGCAAAGGTGTTGTAGCCTTTCTTGGGCAGCACGACCAGCTTGCCCTGCAGCGGAACGCTGTCGCGGAGCTCCGCGTAGTTTTCTTCCGTAATGCCGAAGATCAGCGCGTTTACGGAAGGGCCTTCCTTGAGCTGGACTTCGCCGCCGAAGAGGGGCGCGTACATGGCAAATTCCGGCGTGGTGAACACAGGGCTGACTTTGTAGATCTCCTTGATCGTCACATCGCCGCTGAGCTCTACGAGCTCGTTGTCGATGCTGCCGCAGGCGCTGCAGGCGGGGTGCGGGGGAAACTCCACCGCGCCGCACTTGGGGCAGCGCATGCCGAGGAATTTACCCTGATCGAGACCGTCATAGAACATGCGGGTGACAGGCTTGGGATTGTAGTGCCCGATCTCCTTGCCCTTGGGCTCAACGCCTTCCAGCGTTTTGAAGAGATAGGCCGTGACGGACTGCCCTGCGCCCCAGCCGCGCATCAGAGAGAGCTTGGGGACATTGGGGATCTGGCGCTCGCCCGCCTCGCCGCGCATCTGGAATACGCACTCACCGATGGTCGCCATGCCGGTGGCGCCGAAGGCGTGGCCGAGGCATTGGTGGCCGCCGTCGGTGTTCATAGGCTTTTTGCCGTTGTACGCGGTCTCGCCGTCGCGGAAGTATCTCCAGCCTTCGCCCTTGGGAAGGTAGCCGAAAGCCTCGGCGCTGTAGAGAGCGTCAGTCAGATCACCGTCGGTGGTCTGGAAATACTCCACATCCTCCGGCTTGTATTCCGAGCGCTCGAAAAGCTGCTTTGCCGCACCGATATTCATCTCCGGCGTTGCGCTGGCGGACATTACGCTCAGATCGTACTGCGCAAGATCGACCACCTCGATGGGCTTATGGCGGAACTGATCCGCGATCTCGCTGGCGCAGACGATAATGGCGGCCGCGCCCTCGGAGAGCATCATAAACGTCGAAGGACGCTGATACTCGGACAGCGGCGGATTATAGCGGCTCTTGAGGTAAGCATTGACATCGTCAAACTTGCGCATTTTTGCCGTATCCTCCCAGGGGGTGCGGACATAGGCCTTGGGATTCATTACGCCGTGGTGACGCGCCGTGACCGACTGGCCATTCATGGCGTCGTCGAAATCCTCCGGCGTAATACCGGCTTCCTTGATGTAGCGGCGCGCGATAGAGTCCCAGGAACTATAAACGCCGCCGCTCCAGCGATCCCAGGCGGTGTTCTGGCAGGTGTTTCCTCCGGGCCATTCCTTGCCGTAGAACTCTTTATACATGCTGGAGGGATAGGTATAGCAGGAAGGCTTTTCGGGGTGCGTGATGTGGCGGGCGGAATCCATATCGACACACATGACGATGTCGTACCGGCTGGAAGCCACGGAAAGCACGGCCTCATTGAAGCAGTCGAACGGGGTAGCGCAGGCTTCGCTCTGGTGCACGCTCGCCTTGCCGCGCATGCCGACCCATTCCGGCATGCCGTGGTTTGGCGAGATGCTCTGGCTGTTGCCGTTGACAGCGCAGACCTCGCCAACGATCAGCTTGTCGATCTGGCGGGGATTAACACCAGCATCCTCCATCGCTTCCAGGCATGCCCATGCCCCCATGTCCTGAAGCGACATGTTTTTCAGTTCCGGAGTATCATCGCTGTCGCCGAACTTCGTCATGCCGACGCCGATAATGGAAACAGATCTTGCAAATTTACTGCTCATGTTTGTTCTCCTTCCAATGTTAATTTTATGAATGCTGCGCATGATACAGAGCCGTTACGTAGTCGATGCCCTGCTGAACTGTGTGGCACTCGTTCTGAAAATCGCGCAGGCTGATCTCAATGCCGAGATCGTCCTCGAGCCCGCCAAGCAGAGGGAAATACTTCATGGAATTTGCCGCGTAATCCTCCCGGAACCGAAGCTCCAGATTTTCGGCGATCTGAGCTCTGTCCGTCAGAAAGGCATCGGCCATATAGTCGAGAAACAATTCCTTGATCTCTTCGTCGGTCTTCATTTGCTGCACCTCCTTTCCGATTTATTGCTTTTTTCTATTCAGAAGCATACCCGGAGCCCGGCATCGTCTCAATGACAGAAACGGCAAATATGCCCATTCCAATGGACAGATTTGCCGTTTCTGTTTATTCCCCCGTACAGATGTGGACAGATTTAAAGAACCTGTTCTTTTTTTGCATTTTCGGCCATGCCATAATTGAGGCCATACTTGAAAAAGTACAAAAGGAGTGTGCAGCCATGTTTAAAAATTTTGCCGAGATCGAGCGTTATCTGAACGAAAACAAGATCGTCAAAAAGGTCGCGTTGGCGGGAGCGCAGGATGATATCGCGCTGGCCGCCGTAGTGCGCGCCAAGCGGAATGGATTCATTGATCCCGTTCTGGTGGGAGATCAGGAAAAAATCGAAGCATTGCTCAGCACGATGGGCGAGGAGAGCCGCAACTACCGTATCATCGACGAAAAGCGCGAGATGAAGACCGCTCGCCTTGCCATTTCTCTTGTCAAAAACGGCGAGGCCGATTTCCCGATGAAGGGCCTCATGCAGACGGCGACGTTCCTGATGGCGGTGCAGAACCCCATGGGCGGCATCGCCGAAGCGGGCGCGCAGCTCAACGAAGTCACGGTGTTTGAGTATCCCGAGCAGGATCGCATGCTGGTCGCCGGCGACTGCGCGGTGAACATTGCGCCAAATCTTGAACAGAAAAAGCACATCACGGAAAATCTGATCCGCGTGGCGCGCGCCTACCATTGCGACGATATCAAGGTTGCGGCGGTTTCCGTGCTGGAAAAGCCGAATCCCGAGATCCAGAGCACGATGGACGCGGCCGCTCTGTCGGAAATGGATTGGGGCGACGGCGTTACCGTGGAAGGGCCGTTCGCGCTCGATAATGCCCTCGATCTGGAGGCGGCCCGGCATAAGGGCATCGAAAGCAAGGTCGCAGGGCGCGCCGACGTGCTTGTCATGCCGGATATTCACGCAGGAAATGTGTTCCACAAGTGCATCCACTTCTTCGGACATTACCGGTTTTCCAGCGGGCTTCTCGGCGCGGAGTGCCCGATCATCATGAACAGCCGCACGGATGACGCAGACGCAAAGTATTATTCTATCCTGTCGGCCATTTTGCTGAGTCTGTAAGGGAGGAAGATACCGTGAAAAAGATATTTGCCGTCAACCTGGGATCGACCTCCACAAAGGTCGCCTATTATGAGGACGATACCTGCATTTATAAAGACTCCATCTCCCATGATCTGCATGAATTTTCCAGCTGCTCAACGGTTTTCGATCAGAAAGACCTCCGCAAGCAGACAATTTTGCGCTACATGGAAGAGCACGGCATTTCGATGGATGAGCTGGATGCTTTCGTTACCCGCGGCGGTCAGACGCAGCCGGTAAACGGCGGCGTATATGAGATCAACGCCGCCTATGCGGCGCAGGCCATGAGCGGAAATTACGGCGTACACGTCTGCTCGGTCGGCTCGGCGATCGCGCTGGAGCTGTGCGAAGGGCGAAAGGCTCGTCCGCTCACGGTGGATACCCCCTGTACCGATGAGTTTGAGCCGCTGGCGCGCTATTCCGGTCTGAAGGAGATCGAGCGCGTTTCCAGCTTTCAGGCGCTGAACCACAAGGCCATGGCAAAATACTATGCGAAAAGCGTAGGCAAGGACTATAAGGATATGAATCTGGTCGTATGCATGCTCGGCGGCGGGATCACCGTTGCCGCGCATTGCCGCGGCAAAATGATCGACGGGCCGGACGGTCTGGAAGGTGACGGTCCGTTTTCCAATAACCGCTGCTGCTCCGTCCCGGTCGGACCGCTGGTGAAGCTCTGCTATTCCGGCAAATACGATCTCAAGGGTATGATGAAGCACATCAACGGCGAAGCCGGTTTGATGGCCTACCTCGGCACAACGGACATCCGCGCCATCGAAAAGGCCGCCAACGAGGGCGACGCCAAAGCCTATGAGGTGCTGAATGCCATGTGCTATCAGACCGCCAAGGACATCGGCGGCTACGCCACCGTATTGAAGGGCAGCGTGGACGCCATCCTTCTGATCGGCGGTATGGCGAACTCCAAATTCATCACCGAGCACATTACCGAGCGCGTTCAGTTTATTGCTCCGGTCGTCGTGCTGCCCGGAGAGCGGGAGATGGAATCACTCTGCCTGACTTCCTATGAGGCGCTCTGCGGAAAAGAGCCGATCCAGCAGTTCGTTCCTTCGGAGGTGTGATATGGCCAAAGTCAACGATCTTCGCTCTGCGCTGGAGCTGCTCCGGCAGCATCCGGGACAGTTAGCGGAAACTGATGTGCCGGTCAGGGCGCACGCGGAGCTGGCCGGGGTGTACCGCTATGTCGGCGCCGGCGGCACCGTTATGCGCCCGACAAAAGAAGGCCCCGCCATGATCTTCAACAACATTGACGGTATGCCCGGCGCCCGTGTCGCCATCGGACTTTTGGCGAGCCGGAAGCGTGTAGGCCTGCTGCTGGACTGCCCGCCGCAGGAGCTTGGCAAGCGGCTGTGGAACTGCGCTTCGCACCCCGTTGCGCCGGTCGTGAGCGAGGAGCCTGCTCTGTGCCAGGAAGTTGTTCACCGTGCGGACGAGCCGGATTTTGATCTGCGCAAGCTCGTCCCGGCGCCGACCAACACGGCACAGGATGCCGGACCCTACATCACCATGGGCATGTGTTATGCCACGCACCCCGATACCGGCGCGCACGATGTGACCATACACCGCCTCTGCATCCAGAGCCGGGATGAGCTTTCCATTTACTTTGTTCCGGGCGCGCGGCACATCGGAGCCATGGCGCAGCGCGCCGAAGAACTGGGACAGCCTCTGCCAATCTCCATCAGCATCGGCGTCGATCCGGCGATCGAGATCGGAGCCTGCTTCGAGCCGCCCACGACGCCGCTCGGCTTTGACGAGCTGTCAATCGCAGGAGCGCTCCGCGGCGAAGCGGTGAAGCTCTGCCGCTGCCTGACCGTAAATGAAAACGCCATTGCAAACGCCGAATATGTCATTGAGGGAGAGATCCTGCCTGGTGTCCGTGTGCAGGAAGATCAGAACACCCATTCCGGCTATGCAATGCCAGAGTTCCCGGGCTATACCGGTCCTGCCTATCCCGCCTGTCACGTTATCAAGGTAAAAGCGGTGACCCATCGCAAAAATCCCATCATGCAGACCTGCATCGGTCCCAGCGAGGAACACGTTTCCATGGCCGGCATCCCGACGGAGGCCAGCATCTACGGAATGATCGAAAAGGCCATGCCCGGCAAGCTCAAAAATGTCTACTGTCCCTCCTGCGGCGGCGGAAAGTATATGGCGGTGCTGCAATTTGCCAAGCAGCAGCCCAGCGACGAAGGCCGGCAGCGCCAGGCTGCGCTTCTGGCGTTCTCCGCGTTCAGCGAACTGAAACATGTTTTTCTTGTGGACGAGGACGTGGACTGCTTCGACATGAGCGACGTGCTTTGGGCGATGAATACGCGCTTTCAGGGAGACGCGGATACCATCACGCTGCCGGGGGTTCGCTGCCACCCGCTCGATCCGTCGGCCAGCCCTGAGTTCAGTTTGAGCATCCGAGACAAGGGGTGCTCATGCAAAACGATCTTCGACTGCACCGTACCGTTTGCATTGAAGGAACGCTTCCACCGCTCCGCGTTTATGGAGCTCGATGCGGCACATTGGC
>CAVIVK010000312.1:0-7770 GCA_963645975.1 Bifidobacteriaceae bacterium
ATGCCAATAGGTTTAAAGGGAATTAGGCGGGGTTCGACTCCCCTCAGCTCCACCAAAATGAAATCCCTGAAACCGCAATGGTTTCAGGGATTTTTCTTTTGACAGCAACGGTTTGGCGGATTCGGAATGATGGATTGTGTGACGGTATTTTAGAGGACGTGTGCATTATTTTTAAGAAAAATGCACACGGAAATGCACATGAAAACCGGACTACTTGTCCGGTGAGATCAGATCGTCGAGGGCGGATTCAATGGCGGCGTCATAGGTGCGCTCGCTCTCTTTAAAAATATGCTGGTAGGTTGTCTTGAGCATATTGTTGGTGGCGTGGCCCATGCGCTTGATGCTGTATTTATCCGGGATATGCGCTTCAAGCATGACGGAAGCATTGACGTGGCGCAGGTCGTGGAAGCGATAGTGCGGGACGCCGGCCTTTTCGCAGATGCGTGAGAAGCCGCAATAGATGGCGTGGCCGGTCAGGGTGGTGATATGCTCATCGGTCTGCGGGGTGCGGGCGAGCAGGTCGCGCAGATAGGCGGGCAGGTGCACCCGGCGGGCGCCGCTATAGCTCTTCGGCCCCTTCTCGGCGGAACCGTTCTCCCCCTCGACGATGGCGGTATGTATGTTTACATACTCACCGTCTACGTCCGACCAGCGCAGGCCGCGGATCTCGCTCGCGCGCAGGCCGAGGCAGATGGCCAACATGATGGGCAGCTCGTACTTCGTGCCGCGGCAGGTCTCGGCGATGGCCTGCACCTCGGCCTTGGTGGGGATCTGGATCTCGTGTTTCTCCTTCTGCGGCAGACGCGTGGTCAGCTTCACGTCCGGACGGAACTCGGAGAGGACAGCACTCAGGAAGCCGTGGGCATTGGCGACGGTCTTCGGGGATTTCCCGGCTTTGACCATACGGTTGACCCAGCGCTGGACGGCTTCCTGCGTCAGTTCGGGCAGGAGCGTGGCGGCGATGGGCGGGAGGAGGTTCTTCCGGATCCGCTTATAGCCGGCAACGGTGGCAGGGGATAGTACGGCGTCGCGCCGCTCGATATACTGGTCAGCAGCTTCGCCGACGGTCAGGCGGCGGGCGGGCTTTTTGGCGTCTTTGATGCGGGTCTTGATGCCGGCGGCCCAGAACTGCGCCTCCTCAGGCGTATCAAAGGTTTCACCGTAGCGCTGGCCGCCCACCTGCACCTGCACCCGGTAGCGGCCGGAGGGGAGCTTTTCTACTTTGGGGATTTTCAAGAGGGATCCTCCTTTCTTCAATTACGGGGCATACTACCAGCATAGGGGCGGATGACGCGGAAGTCAATACGCTTTTTTGGAAAGCGCCTAAAAAACTGCACGGAAAGCGGCCTGATTTCAGGCCACTTTTGAGACAACGGCCCGAAAATATGGTAGGATGGCCGTAGGATGAACGAGCGAATCAAAGAGAGAAGGGAATATTTCGGGCTGAGCCAGCGGGAGCTGGCCCGGCGGGTCGGCGTGGGAAAGACCACGATCTCAGAGATAGAGGGAGGGGATCGGCTGCCGAACGTTGAGACGGCGATACGCATAGCGAGGGCACTGGAAACCACCGTGGAGCAGCTATGGGGAGGGCAACATGGATAACAGGAAGGTATTGATGGAAGCGATCCTGCGCCTGCTGGCGCTGGCCGACGCGGAGAAGCTGCGGATGGTGTATATCGCGGCGCTGCATTTGATTTGAACACATATACGTATTTACACGTAAAAAAATATTGACACACGTATGAATACGTGCTATACTACATGATAGAAAGCGGGGTGAGGCAGTGAGATACAGCGAGCTGGAGAAGGAACTGAAGAAAGCGGGATGCAAGGTATACCGCGAGGGCGCGAGCCATAGCATATGGTACAGCCCCATCACCGGGCAGAAATTCCCGGTGAGCCGCCACAAAACGGAAGAGATTCCGGCGGGAACACTGAAATCCATACGCAGAGCGGCGGGGCTGGAATAAGCCCCACCGCTCCGGCGGAAACAATAGGAATATGAATTATCATAAAAGCAACTGCAACAACTGGAGGAATTACTATGGCTAAATATGTGTATCCGGCAGTTTTTACACATGAAGCAGAGGGAGGTTATTCGATCAACTTTCCGGACATTGAAAACTGCTTTACCTCGGCGCCGACGCTGGAGGAAGGTCTTGAAATGGCGGCAGACGTGCTCTGCCTGACGCTGTACGGCATGGAAGAGGACGGGATCACGCCGCCCGCGCCGTCTGACGTGCGCAGCATTCCCGTCGCAGAGAACGAGCTGGCCACGCTGGTACGCTGCGATACGATCGAATACCGCAGGTTCTACGACAACAAGGCCGTGAAGAAGACGCTGACGATTCCCTCGTGGCTGAACACGATGGCCGAGCGCCAGGGCGTAAACTTCTCGCTGACGCTGCAAAACGCGCTGAAAACAGAACTGCACATCTAAGCAAAGCACCCCTGTCCCGATGATGGGACAGGGGTGCTCTTTTAATCATCGCGTGGGCTTACTCTTCGATCTGGTTGGTCATTTGCTGGAGCTTGGCGACGAGCTCTTTCGCGAGGTCAAGGTTCATCGCAAGCGACGCGACAGGTTCCTCGTTAACCTTGGAAAAGGAATCGTCGTTTTCCTCGAAGTCCGGAAAGCGCTGCACAAACTGGAGCACTACTTCGCCGCCGTCGGCGCGGACAGAGACGCGAAAACCGTTGGTATAGCTGTACATGTCAGTGAAACCTCCTTACATTTCCTTCAGGTCGACAGATTCAAAATCCGGCGTATGAGACGAAAGCGTATTCCACTTGCCGGGGAAGTCGGCAACTTTACCGGAAGTGGGACGCGCGGAGCGGGGCGTTCCGAACGGGGAACGGACGGGGATATCCAGCTTTGTCGCGATATGCACGAGGGACTGCAGCGTGAAATTGCAATCCCCGCGTTCCCATTTTGACACCATGCCCTGAGACACGCCCATAAACTCCGCGAACTGTTTCTGGCTCATGTTACGCTTGACGCGCTGGGCAACGATCTCGCCGCAGATCACGCCGCAAAGCCCGTTGAAGGCCACTTCCTCTGCGGAGAGAGAGACAGAAAGGGAGGTAAGCAGATCATTCATACCTTGAGACATATTAAAATTCCTCCTTCTTTTGGCGCAGACGTTCCGCAGCCTGCGGAATGTAGCCGGAATAGTCCGTTTTACGCTTGCCTGCGCGTTCATGAAACGCGAGCAGAAGAACCGGGGATTGATTCGCCAGAAACGCATACAGGATGCGCAGATTAAAGCCTTTTCCCGTCAAGTGCATACTGTAAAGCCGCCGCCGATGTTCTCGAACTCCTTATGCCTGACGGCATGAATCCCCAAAGCCTTCAGCATGGTGAGACGCATCACCAAGAGCCGGAATACATCCGCTTCTGTACCGCTGCCAGCGATCAAGGCCAACAATTCCGGCGTGAAATCATCATGTGCGTCTATCATCGCCAAATAATTCAGCAACTGACGCAGGGCATCCTCTTTGTTCATTCTATGCTCCTTATTCATGTAAGATATTAACCTATAAATAATATCTTTATTCCAAAATATCACTCATAGCAGATATTGTCAAGAAAAATTGACTTGAAACAGGCTATAAAATCGAAAGCCCTTAGAATGGGCGCTCCCCTTATCGTGGGGGACCTGTTTTCCAAAGGCTTGCATCTTTAGCATAGAGATTTGCGAAACAAATGTCAAGAATTATCTGAAAACAGCAAAGCACCCTGTCCCATACGCCGGACAGGGTGCTTTGCTGTTTGGGGGCGCGGGGTTATTCCGCGTCTTTTTTTTGCGCATCGCACTGGGCGAGGAGCTTGTCGGCCATGTCGGAGATGAGCTGCCACTGGGGCGGCTCGAGCCGGGCGAGGACGGAGACAAACTGCCGCTGAAACTCGCTGTCCGGATCGCGGATGATGGACATGCAGAACTTCGTGATCTCCTCCTCGCGGGAGAGCTGCAGGAACATCTCCCCCTCGCCGCTGCGCAGCCAGCTCTCCGAGACACCAAACTCCCGGCAGATGGAGACAATTACGGAATCCAGCGGGACACGTGCGCCGCTCTCGTAGGCGGCGACGGTGCCCTGCTTTACGCCGATTCTCGCTCCGAAATCCGTCTGGTTGAGTTCGAGCGCTTTGCGCAAAAGTTTAATGCGTTCGTTCATACCTACCTCCTTCGAGTGCAGTATAGCACAAACAATATAGCAACGCAATATTAATTTATAGAAAAGTATTGACAATGCTATATCGTTGTGATATTTTTATATTGCGACGTAGATATACGTCACGCAAAGTATGAGTGCAGGATAGGGGGTGAGATGTGTGATAGCGGTTATCGTGGCATCCGCCGTTGTATCGGCGGGTGTGTCCGCACTTGTCACAAAGGCGCACTTTTGCGCTATGGACAACTACATGGTACAGCTTACCGGGAGAATCGAAGAGCTAATTAGTCTGGCCGGGGCCATCATCGGGCGAAACGCAGACACGCCGGAAAGCTAAGCCAAGCGGAGTTAGAGAAGCAATTCCCTTTTCCTGCTGTCAGTATAACACGGCGGCGGGAAGGAGGGCAAGGAGGTGACACGGTATGCTGAACGAGGAGAAACAGGGCGAGCGCAGGAGCCTTACTGAACTGATGGACAAGAACGCGGCGCTGGATGAGCAGCTGAGCCAGCGGCTCAAGGAGCTGCTGATGGCCTACAACGAGGGGCTGATCGCCGGGGCGCGCAGCGCGCAGCGATAGAGAAGAAAAGGAGGAGACGGTTATGCCGAAGGTAAATTTAGCGCGCGACCCGCGCGCCGAGCGGGCGGCCAGCATGCGCAGGATGATCAACGCAAAGCGGGGGATGCGGGATATCGCATCCCAGACGGAGCTCGCCCGGCGGATCGGGATGCGCGCGGGGACGCTGAGCGCGAAGATGCGCAGCGGCGCATGGACGGCGGAGGATCTGGCGGCGCTGGACAAGGTGCTGCGGTTCTCGGCCGAGGAGCTGGCCGCGCTGGTGAGGAGCTGAGAGGTAGACGTGCATGCGTGACCTGTGCTGGCTCTGCGCGGACTGGTATCACTGCCGCGGGGACTGCGCGCGGTACATGGCCGAGACGGCCGCCGACCGCAACGCCGTCAAAGACCGGATCGCCGCACTGGGCAACAAAAAGAGCCGCCCGAAGGCGGCTGAACAAAAGGAGGACAAGGAGGAGGGAGGTGAGATGGATGGATAACTGGATCATGCTGGCTCTGGCAGCCTGCAGCGCGACGACGATCATGCGCGCGATCTGCCGTCTGGACAGCCCGGACAAAAAGAGACCGCTCTCGGCTGGCACCCGAGAGCGGCGGAGGACGGACACACGTCCGATCCATTGACTTGGACACCCTTAGTGTATCAGATTCCACAGTTATTCGCAAGGGGGCGATATAAAAAATGTTAGATATTTTGGTCTGCAAGGCCGAAATCGCGATGGAATACGGCATCGACGCCGCCGTCCTCCTGCACAATATGGTCTACTGGGTGCAGAAAAATGCCGCCGAGGGGCGGCACATGCACTCGGGGCGTTACTGGACGTATAACAGCGTCGCCGGCCTGCACGAGCTCTTCCCGGTGTGGACGCGCGCGAAGCTCCGGCGGCTGCTCCAGAAGTGCGAGGAGGACGGCCTGCTGCTGGTCGGCAACTACAGTGACGATCCGCTCGACCGCACGAAATGGTACTCTCCGTCGGACAAGATTTTGTGCTACTACACGGGCGCTCCGTCGATTTGTCAAAATCAGCAAATGCATTTGCCAGAATCGGCACTTGCATGTGCCGAAAATAGCAAATGTTATAATGAACAAAGCTTACCAAAGGTTACAACCCCCTATAGTCCCCCCGAGGGGGACGGGCGTAAGCGCAAACGCAAAGAGCCCAAGGCAGAGCCGGACTGGAAGCCGGAACGCTTTGCCAAGCTCTGGGCCCTCTACCCCTGCGGCAAGTCCAAACAGGCGGCAATCGCCGCGTGGGACTCGCTCCGAGCAGACGACGACCTGCTGGAGGCGATGGGACATGCCCTTGTGCGGCAGATGGCCTCGGAGGAGTGGCAGCGCGGCGTAGGCATCCCGTACCTGTCCACGTGGCTCAACCAGCGGCGCTGGGAGGACGAGGACCGCGCCCCGCAGCGCCCGCCTGACGGCGGCGGGGGAAGCGTGATCGAGCGCAGGGGGGACTACGAGATATGAGCGAGATAAAGCCGCAGGCTGAGCGGCTCGTGAGCGCTCAGGTGGGCGTCCTCGGCGCCATGCTGATTGACAGCGATTGCGTGGCAGATGTGCTGGCCCGGACGTCAGAGCGCATGTTCATCTCCGAGCAGTATTGCACGGTCTACCGGGCGATCCGGCAGCTATTTCAGGCAGCCAAGCCGGTTGACCCTGTGACGGTGGCTGATCGGCTGCGTGAGACAGCCGGAGCGGACTATCGTGAGCTATTGCTGCAGGTGATGGATCTCACGCCGACGTCGGCCAACGTGCTCTCGTATGTGGACATTCTGCGCCGGGAAAGTATCGTCTGGCGACTGCGCCAGATCGGTGCCGCGCTGGCCGACACGGAGGATCTCGCAACCTGCGAGGACCTCATGTCCAAGGCCAATGCAGCCATGAGCGCGAAAGAGGGCGTGGAGATCTGGAGCATGCGGGACATGTGGGAGGACTTCGTCCGTCGCCACTCCGAGCAGACCCGGTCTGAGAGCGTCCGTTGGGGCTATGACTTTATCGACGAGCGCGTACACACCTCCCGCGGTGACTTCTGCGTCCTCGGTGGCTACAGTTCGGCCGGGAAAACCTGTCTCGGTCTGGCGATGGCGCTTAAAATGGGTCGGAACCACAAGGTTGGTTTTTTCAGCTACGAGACGGACAAGGCTAAGCTGTCCGACCGCATTATGTCGTCGGTCGCGATGGTTGACTTTGGCGCAATCAAGCGCAGCAAGCTCGGCGAGAAGGAGTGGGAAGCTCTGGCCTTCGCCGCGTCCCAGCTCGCTGAGCGTGGTGTGGAGCTGATCCAGTGCTCGGGCTTCGCCGTCTCGGATATCCAGTCTTTGGCGCTGAGCAGGCATTACGACGTGATCTACGTGGACTACCTCCAGCTGATTGAACCGGAAGGCCGCAAGGGTTGGTCGAGACCTGAGGAGGTCGGTGCCGTATCGCGCGGCTTGCAGAGGCTGGCACACCAGCACGGCGTAACCGTCGTCGCTCTCGCCCAGCTCACACCGGGCGAGAACCGACGCAAAAACGAAGCCCCTACCATGTACGACTTGCGCGAGAGCAAGCAGATCACGATGGATGCGGACGTTATTTTCCTGCTGTATTTGGAGGATATCGAGGCCCGCGGCGGCCGGCGCATCCTGAAGTGTGATAAGAACAAAGACGGCGAAGCTGGCTGGTACAAGAAGATGGTTTTCCGCGGGGAAATCCAGACGTTCGAGCCGGCGGTCGCCCCTGTAGAAGTCAAGAAGAGCTTGCCAGATCAGGTGTCCATTAAGGAGATTGGGCCTGATGGGTCGGAACCGTTTTAGGAGGATCTATGCAGATCGGCGACAGCATCAAATTTGTACCCTTTGTGATGCGCTACAACAAGGGCAACTCGGAGATCCAATCCTCGGCCGTGCCCGGCCGGGTGGTGTGGATCCATCCAGAGGGCCGCTTTGCGGTCGTGGAGCGCGTAACGAGATATTATACGTACCGGGAATGCATCCCGGCGAAAAGGAGGAGCATTGATGAGGACAATCGCGATAATGAACT
>CAVIVK010000313.1:0-5844 GCA_963645975.1 Bifidobacteriaceae bacterium
ATCAGCGGCAGCGTGCGCATGCTTGATTTGGTTTTCGTGGTATCGCGCGCGATCTGGACCCGTTTTCCGCTTAGATTGCAGGATGTTACGGTGTGGCGAATTGTCAGGGTGTTGTTTTCAAAGTCAATCGCACTCCACCGGAGACCAACCGCTTCGCTTCTTCTAAGGCCATAAAACGCGCCGAGAAAGATCGGAATTTCCAAATGTGTGCCTTTTGCAGCAGCAAAAAGCTTTTCCATCTCGTGACTGTCATAGAAGCTGCCGATAAAGGGGCCTTTCTTGGGACGCTCTACCTTGTCTGCCGGATTTGACGAGATCAAGTCAATTTTTACTGCATATTTCAGCGCCTTATGGATCACAGCATGGTAATGAATTACTGTACTTGCGGAAACTCGCTTTAGTTGGTCCAAATAGAAAAATTGGATATCTGTTGCTTTCAGATCAACAAGCGGAATACCGCGTGCCTTGAAATAGGGTATAATCGCGCGTCGGACCATGTTGGAATACGATGCGTAAGTCGTCAGGGCTAACGTAGGCTTTATGATCTCCATCCATTGAGACAGATAATCCGAGAACTTGATTTTCGAATCGAGGGGCTTTTCTTCCGGCTCAAATGTCTGGCGAACCTCCGCCAGCATTTTCTCGGCTTTTTTCTTATTTCCCTTTGCTGGAAGCTTGGTTGAAATCCATTTGCTTTTGCGTTTTCCGCTCGCGCTGGGGTAAGACAGCACCATGTAATAGATGCCGTTCTTTTCTTGCAGATGTCCTGCTACCATGAAAATATTCCTCCT
The DNA here is from genome assembly GCA_963645975.1 of Bifidobacteriaceae bacterium. Lineage (GTDB taxonomy): Bacteria > Bacillota > Clostridia > Oscillospirales > Oscillospiraceae > Apopatocola. Next base: position 792 of record CAVIVK010000313.1, read on the forward strand.
TTATGTAGGTCGATTGGACTTCTGCTGTTGGCAGATACCATTTTATCGGATCCGATAGCAGAAGTCCTATGTGCGATTACGAAATCGGCGAGGATTTCATAACCAAACGCATGTACGAAAGAAGGTGTGCTTTGGGGATTCGATAAGAGCGTCCAACTTTCAGGCTCTCAATCTTGTTTTCCCGGATCAGCTTGTAGCCGGTCTTTGTGCTGATTCCCAGCGCCCGGCTCATTTCCTCCACGGTCAGCACATCCGGGTAGTCTTTGAGAACGCTTCGATAAACATCGCTAAAGCCCATTTTTTCTCCTCATTCATGTATAATAGATTATAATTTAGATGAACCGGGAAACCGGAAAAGATTTTGTTGTTTCGTTTCATCCGTCAGATGAGAAAATAGAAGATAAAAATTAAAGGCGCATATAAAGAACACAGGTTTTCCCTTGACGCATAGCGTTTTCCGCTTCAGAAGCGGCAGCGGAGATAAGCCTTGGCAGTTGACGCCTCCATAAACAGAAATGTGTCGAAAAATGCCGAAGAACGGCGACAAAAACCGTTTTCTCTGTCATTGGTCCTATCATCTTCTTAAGTCTCTGGATTTGGGAGGATATATCAATGACAGATGTACAGAACATTCTTCGATCTCTTGGCATTACGAGATGCTACAAAGGCTTTAAACATACCGAGTACGCTATCTGTCTGGCCATCCAGGACGAATCTCACCTTGAGGCGATCACAAAAGAAATCTACATGGAAACTGCCGAGCACTTTGAATGCAATTGGACGGCAGTAGAACGAAATATCCGAACTGCTGTTTCCCATGCATGGTCTGTCAACCCCGGCTTGCTCTGCCAGATGGCAGGTTATCCATTGGAATCTGAACCCACTTCCTCGCAATTTATCGAGATAATCTCTTCCTACATAATTCGTTCGCACCAGCCGCAGCCGCTTGTTCTGCCTTAATCCGTTTTACTTTCTCGACAGATTCTTATAGATAGTTTTTTTCTAAGGCAGCTTTTCTTTTTCCGGAACATCCTGTCCGATGCTGATCTCGATACATTGGCGGATAGCATCCATCTGCCGGGCGTCAAACGATCCGAGATACTGCCGGCATTGGCGCTTGTCGATCGTCGTGATCTGCTCTAAAAGGACAATGCTCCCGTCCCGCAGAAACGTCGTTGGAGGCACCGGATACTGCGTCGCCTGACAGCCGTGTCTTCGCGGTCGGGACGTGATCGGCGCGACGATCAGCGTGGGCGCGTAGAGATTCCCAATGTTATTTTGCAGAATGACGACCGGACGGCGGCCGTGCTCCACCGAACCCGGCTCGGATCGGAGCTCTGCCATAAATACATCGCCCCGGCGGAATCCTTCCTTTTTCATGGATCAACCTCCGCAATCTCTTTTTCGCAGATCGTTAAAAAGCGGTACTTTCCTCCGGACGCATAGGGGTGACAGGTGAGAAGCGTCAGCAATTCTCTCCCCGGCTGTATCATGACGGAGGCAATATCATCCGGATCAATGACAGCGACACCCGACACACGGTAATGATCCTCGCCCCAGAGCGTCGTCAGGATCACCTCATCGCCCTCGGTCAGCGTGGACAGATAGAGGAAGTAATCCGCACCGTTAAACCCGCAATGCCCGGCCAGAACGCAGTTCGTATTTTCGCCGCCAATAGGCAGACTCGTCTGCGAAAGATGTGCCGCGCCCTTCGCCATGTTTTCCTCCGAAGCGCCGAGATAAATGGGCAGCGTTACGCCAAGCTTGGGGATACATACCGTCCCGAAGACTCCATCCTCAATGCCGTAATCCGAAAGGCATAAGGATGGCTCCTGATACGCCGAAATACCGGTAAAGCCCGCCTGCCGGTTGCGATACAGCTCCTCGTTATATTCTTGCGCCGCCCGGAAAAGCTCCGGGCATGGGAAATCCCCGTCTTCCGATTCCGTGAAAGACGGGGATTCCTCATTCTTATTTTCCAAGGCTGTTTCATTAAATCTTTCTGCGGTTTGTTCCGCTTGTGATTCCAGCCGGTGTCCGGAGAAACACGGCACCAGGGCAATCAAAAGCCCCAAGAGGAAAAAAATCAGCGCTGCCACAAGTGTTTTTTCTTTCAACGGTTTTGTGCCTCCTTCCTCCGGTGATCCCGGCGCATCTCCCGTACAACGACCCATATAAGGACTACGGTGTCCGCCAGAATAACGCCGTAATATATACCGTCGAAATACTGCTGCTGCCAGCTGGAAATTCTGCTATTCTCTCTGGTTGCCTCCGCAGTTGCGGCAAAAACGGTTTCCGGCTCATAGGGAACGCGGTACCCCTGCACCAGCAGCCGGTGTGTATTAACACCATATGGCGTACAGGTGATGAGAGTACACATATCCTCGCCTTGCTGTATACCGAGATGAGAGGTATCGTCTGGCAAGACGGTGAAAATATCCCGAATCTCGTAAACCAGCGTCCGATCCAGCACACGCAGGAAGAACCGGCCTCCGATCTCCATCTTTTCCAGATCTGTCAGCATCTTTTCTCTGGAAAGACCGGAATGCCCGGTCAGGACGGCGTGCGTTCCTTCCCCGCCCACAGGAAAAGATGAGCCCAGCAGATGCCCCACGCCCTTCTCCAACGTACTGCCGTCCGTACCGTGATAGATTGGAAGGCGGATATCCAGCTCCGGGATCTCCAGCTGCCCCATGACGCCGCTTTCGTTGACGGCAAGAATCTCGTCGTATTGTTCTTGCGCTGCGGTCAGGCCGCTCAGGGAATATACGCCGTCCGCCGAAACGGATATGGGAGATAGCGCGGCATTGTACGCCTCCGCTGCGGCGAATATCTCCGCCACGCGTGTGTCGGTCATCTCTTCCACAGCTTTGGAATACTCCGTCATTACAAGGCTCTTATTCTTCTCCGCCAGCGCATTTCCCAGAATCGGATAGAGAATCAATCCAGCGGCGAGCAATAGGCACGCCGCGCCGGAAATAAGATAGATCGTTCTTTGAGATTTCATCGGATGCTCCTTTTCCCATATGACCCCGAGTTATTCGCTTTAAGATGTCTTAAGGCGAATAACTTTTTTATTAAAACGAATAACTCGATTAAAACACCTTGGATATGTATGGGAGAGGCTTTTGGTTTCCGTCTCTCCCATGTGCCGGGGTTATTTCCCCAGTTTTTTCTTTCTGCGGGCGCTCACCAGAATGATCGCAGCAGCAACCATCAGAACGGTACCGGCAGCGCCGTACATCCATGTACCGTGGCCGCCGGTCTGCGGCAAGTTGAAGCCGCGGGTGTTGACGACGGTCAGCGGCACGACGGCATTGGCCGATTTGCCGTCAGCGTCCATCGTCACATCGTTGCTGTCTACCTTGGCAGAGGCGGTCAAGAGATAGTGCTCCAGATGCTTCTGCGGCATGTTCTTATAGAGCCTTTCCGCAGCATTGGCATACCGGGGATCGTTCTGCAGGACGCCCAGCACATCGGTACCGTAGATGTCGCAGAGCACATCGCTCTCCGTTGCCTCGATCACGATCTGGATATCGTCGCGGAGCAGCGTATACCCGTTGGCCGTCTGGATCTCGGTGGCGATGTATGTGTCATCCTCCAGCCCTTTCACGAAGATGGAGCCGTCTGCCGTGGGGGTAAAGCGGGTGGCATTGTCTCTTCCGGGAACATGACCGGTCACATAGTAGATACCTTTGCTCTCGTTCAGTTCCGCCGTAACGAAGTATCCATCGCTGTCGTTATAAAGGAGGAACTCGACCTTGGAGAAGTCGCCCTGGCCGTCGCTGAATTCCTTGGTAAGGTCAAGTCCGAAGCTATACACATGGCAGTCGTCCACGAGCGTATCGTAGAAACTGCTGTTGGTGCGCTTCCAGACCAGCACAACATCGTTGCTGTTTCCTTCGTCGCCGCAGACCATGCTCTTATCGGGGTTGAGCTTCGCCGAATAGGTGATGCGCACGGTGCAGTCGGAATAGCCGGAGTTTATCATGTCAGACCTGGTATACACAGCATAGCTTCCGTTGATCTCCGCAAGGCCGTCTGCCGTCATGGAGATGGTCATGCCGGGCGTATCATTATAGGATACGGAAAACTTGCCGTCGCCTTCGTTCCAGGCGGTGATCCGGTCTTCTTCCGCGCAGGCACTGCTGCGGAAGAATTCGATTTGTACATCGTTTTTGCAGTACGAGAGGCCGGCGTCCAGCGTGTCCACGAAAGAGTAATCCGTCAGGTAGGTGGCTTCGGCGGTGATGCTCGGCAGCGTCGAGAGAATCTGGTATTCCAGCATGTCATTGGCAGAAGAGGTGGCGGTATGGGCAAAGCCGTCGGTAACGGCATCGGTACCGTCGTTTCTGCCGGTGTCGGCAAGCGCTTCGCGCACAGTCTTTTCCAGCGTCGGGATGCCGGTCAGGTTCTTGGGATATACGGTAACGTCATAAATCCAGCGCTCGCCGCCGTCGTTGGCGTTGCTGCCGTTCACAGCCGTCATAGGCAGCGAGAGGAAAAACGGCGCGGTGGTTTCCGTGACCATTTCGGGTACCTTCGTCTCAACGAGGAGGTACAGCCCGAGAGGAAGATTGCTCGCGGAGGTGTGGCCGTAGCTGTCGGTCAGCGGCATCGCCGTGCCGCCATTCTCGCGCACGAAACGTTCCAGCGCGTTTTTCACGGTAATAGCATTGTTTGCCAGCGCAGTTTTCAGGCCGTTGATGAGGGTGTCGGAACGGTAGAAATGCATGGTGCCGTCCTCCAAATCCGCCGGTACATACCGGTCTCCGGCCCCCACGCCGATAGCGGACAGGAAAGCGTTGTTGGCGTCGTTCTGCGCGATCCCATAGAGCACTTCTGCATGTGACGCGCCGTTCTCTTCCTCGGTATAGGTGCAGATATCGGCAACTTTCAGATAGGTGAATTCAACGCCCTGAATGGCGTATCCGTTGACCTCTCCGTTTGCGTTCAGCGAGGTTTTTCTCGCATCGCTGCCGAGAACGTCCTCTACGCCGGGATCGCGGACACCGGTGGAGACGTAGCTGGAATCCCATACGCCGTCCTTCTC
>CAVIVK010000313.1:5854-7225 GCA_963645975.1 Bifidobacteriaceae bacterium
CTCGGCGTTTGTAATATCGTATTTGTAGATGTCAAAGGAGCCGGTCCAGTCGGTATTGATCGTGGATACATTCACCGTCAGGGCAAAGGCGGACACGGTCGTTGTCAGAACGACCAGCGCCGCCATGATAATGGAAAAGAGCTTCTTGCCGGTTTTCTTCATTGCATGCATTCCTTTCTTTTATTTTTGGAAATGACGATAAGGAAAAGGCCCATACACGCCGCAGCAACGCCGGCGGAGAGTACAGGCCAAAGACCGGTTCCTCCGGTCATGGGGAGAAGATAGGTTGGGGAGTTGCTGACGGTTACAGAAACATCGTAGATCGTGGATTCTTCACTTTCACGGGGCAGCGTGCCAAGTTCTACCGGCTCCGTCAGGAGCACATAGCCGTTGACGGTGGCAATCTCCGTGATGCGATAACGGACGATTTTATCTGCCCGGAGACCGTCAAAGATGGCAATTCCATCTGCGCCCGTAATGAACATGCCGTCGCTAAGACCGTCGGAGGTGCATCCGCCGATCTCCTTTGCCGGAACGTCGCTATAAAATACCGGCGTCCAGATTTCTCCGTCTTCGGAGTATTCCAACCGGAACGCCGCACCGGGGATCGGGCTGCCGCTGCTGTCCGTTTTGACCACGGTCACGGAACCGGGAATGCGGGTATTCTCCCGCCGAATCTCGATTTTCCGGCCGTCTGCATCTATGGAAAAAACATACGGCGTCGTATCGGCTTTGTAGCCATCCGGGGCTTCCAGCTCTTCGAGATAGTAGTCGCCGAAGGGGATGTTCTCAAAGAGCAGTATCCCGTTTACATCCGTCGTTCCTTCGGCAAACGGATTTCCTGTGCTGTCCAGAAGCCGGAACCGCGCGCCGGGCAGCGCTTGTCCGCTGTCCTTGTCCACCTTTTGGATGATCAGGGATCCTTTGTATATCTCATTTCGGAGCGGCAGAGAAACCGTCTCCCCGTCGGAAGTGATATTCACTTCGTGCAGGGTGGCATCAAGGGCATAGCCCTCCCACCCGGACAGTTGGCGAACAAGATAAACGCCGTAGGGCAGCAGCTTTGACTGCGCTGTTCCATCCTCGCCGCAGGTGAGAATATCCCGTTCGGTCTCCGCGGCTGCATCATAGCTGCCGGCAGCTTTCAAAAACACCTCAAAGCTCGCCCCGGCCTCGGGCGTTTCCGTCCCTGCGGTGCTGTTTACGGCCAACTTGGAAATCGAGAGTTGCCCGAGGATCGGGGTTTCCTTCACGATTAGGAACAAGTCGTTCTTGATGGAGGGAAGCTGATCTGTGGCAGCGGGAACGGGATATACCGTCGTATCCAGAAGATATCCGGGGGAAGGCGCGATCTCCCGAATCGTCCAGTCA
>CAVIVK010000314.1:0-884 GCA_963645975.1 Bifidobacteriaceae bacterium
GTTGTGGAGCAGTCGAGGAAGAACGAATCTCCGTCATGGATAAACGGCAGGCAGCTCTGCGCGATCACCTGTTTTTCTGAAACGAGAATGTTTTCGCGCAGAACAACGTTGACATCGTTTTCCACGCCGTCGGTGCTGTAAGCTCCGCCATAAACACGGGCGAGTACACCTTCGCTCTCCAGTTTTTTCAGATCTCTTCGGATCGTTTCCTCGGTGACGCCAAATGTAGCGGCCAAATCGGAAACGAGAACACTTTTGTCCCGTTCAATCATTTTTCGTATCTCAGCTAAACGCGATATTGCAAGCATAATTCAACCTCCGGCGCACTTTTTCCCAATTCTATCATATCGTTTTTTATGATTCAATGGTTTTGTGTTGTTTTGAAGCTCATGAGGTGTTCAATACAATAAAATACAAAAAGGAGGCACACAATGAAAAGAACACTTGCTATGATCCTGGCTCTGGTAATGCTGGTTGCGCTCTGCGCGTGCGGCAATACCGAAACCCCGACTTCCACGGAAAACCCCGCCCCAGCCGGAGAGACCACCGATACACCCGCGGGAATCGCTCCGCCGAGCATCTGCATCGTCGTCGGCAACGCGAGCGACAAGTCATTCTCTGAATCCTGCGCGAACGGCGCGAAGCTCTGCGAGGAAAAGTTCGGCTGCAAGACGAAGGTCGTTGAGTACGGTACTGATGAAACCAAGGTGCTGCCGACTGTGGAGGACCTTTCCGATAGTGACTGGGACATCATCGTCCTCGCCGGCTACGCCAATCTTGAGGTTCTTCAGGAATGCGCGGTGAAATACCCGGAGCAGAAGTATGTTCTTTTTGACCAACAGATGGAAAAGAGTTACCCGAACGTCTACTCCGCGGACTATAAG
>CAVIVK010000314.1:894-6417 GCA_963645975.1 Bifidobacteriaceae bacterium
CCGCAATGGTCACCACGGCTTCCACCGATGAGATGCCGTATGCCAATCCCGAAAAGGTCGTCGGCTGGGTTGGCGGCATGGACATGACACTCATCAACGACTTCACACTCGGCTTCATTCAGGGCGCACATTATATTGACCCCGAAGTCAAGGTCATCACGGCTTACACTAACTCCTTCAGCGACACCGCCAAGGGCAAGGAACTGGCGAACATCATGTACCAGTCCGGCTGCGACATCATCTATAATGGCGCCGGCGGCGCCGGCATGGGGTGTCTGGAAGCTGGTAAAGAGAACAAAAACTACTCCATCGGCACCGATTCGGATCAGGCCATGCTCTTTGCAGACGATCCTGATAAAGCGAACCTCATTCTTGCTTCGCAGCTCAAGAGCCTTGACCAGAACCTTGTGAACGTTGTCGAACGCTATATGGCCGGTGAAGAGGTGTTCGGCCTCAATGAGAATCTGGGGCTGGCCGATGGTGTTATCTGCCTTGCCGATAACGACTTCTACAAGACGAACGTCCCGCAGTGGATGCGCGATAAAGTGGAAGAACTGACGCAGAAAGTAAAGTCTGGAGAGATCGTGGTAGATACTGCGTACGGCATGGACGGCGACGCGGTGCACGCCATTATTGACAGCGCACGCCCGTAACCGTTTTTCAGCGCCGGGAGACGGTTCATAGGAGCCGTTTCCCGGCAAAGGCGCGAAATCGCGAGGATGAAGGAGTCATGTGATGATGAACCAAGAGGAAAAGTCAGCGGCAGTCGCCAATGACGTATTCGTCCGTATGTCGGGCATCACCAAGGTGTATGGAAACGGTGTACTGGCAAATGACAACGTGCAGTTAGAACTGCGAAAGGGCGAAATCCATGCGCTGATGGGAGAAAACGGCGCAGGAAAGTCTACGCTTATGAAAATACTGTTCGGCAACGAACAGCCTGATAAAGGAACCATTGAGCTTGACGGCAGGATCGCAAACATTGACTCGCCCAAGAAAGCGGTCGCGCTGGGAATCGGAATGGTATACCAGCACTTCAATCTTGCCGAATCTTTGACGGTAGCAGAAAACATCGTTGTCGGACAGGAGCCGAACAGCGGCATCATGTTCGACAGAAAAAATGCATGCAGTAAAGTGAACGCGCTGGCGGAAAAGTACGGCTTTTCCGTCAAAGCGGAGGAGCTTATACGGAATATTTCCGTAGGACAGAAGCAAAAAGTCGAGATTTTGAAGATCCTCTACCGGGATTCCAAACTCATCATTCTCGACGAGCCTACGGCGGTGCTTACCCCGCAGGAAACGGACGAGCTGTTTGAACAGCTCAAACTGCTCAAGCAGAACGGCTATACGCTGGTTTTTATTTCGCATAAGATCGACGAAGTGTTGCGGCTGTGTGACCGGCTTACGGTTATGCGCGGCGGACGGTACATCGGCACATATGACGTGAAGGATTTGACGTCCGCGGAGATATCCCGTCTCATGGTCGGTCGGGATGTTTTTCTTGACATTCACAAGGACGCGCACGAGAGGAAAGCGACAATCCTTCAGGCGCGCGGCTTGAATTACTATAATAAACACAATGTTCACACGGTGAACGACGTTGGTTTCGATCTGCATCGCGGCGAAGTTCTTGGTATCGCCGGCGTGGAGGGAAGCGGGCAAAAGGAGATCAGCGAGATCATTACCGGCCTCCTGCCGGCGGAGAGCGGCAGCGTGCGAATCGACGGCACAGAGATCCTCGGCAAGCCAGTAAAGGCGATCCGCGATATGGGTGTATCGCACATCCACGAGGATCGCATGACGTATGGCGCAGCTATGAACGAGAGCATCGAGGAAAACCTCATTTCAATCCGCGCTGACGACAAAAGCCTCGGAAACCGGCTGCTTCTAAGCCGGAGAAAGATCCGGGAACTCAGCTGGAAGCTCATTGAAAAGTATACGATTCTGTGCAAGTCTCCGTCGGTGCCAATCAAAATGCTCTCCGGCGGCAATATGCAGAAAGTTGTTGTTGCGCGCGAAATGTCGGTGGCGCCGAGAATTCTTGTAGCGAGCCAACCCACGCGCGGCATTGACGTCGGCGCCGTGGAGCTCATTCATCGGAACATTTTGGAGGCGCGGGAGAAAGACTGCGCGATCCTTTTGATTTCCTCGGACTTGAACGAAGTGCTCGCGCTGTCCGACTCGCTTATCGTTATGTATAAGGGACAGATTGCGGGTTATTTCCGCAACGTGGCGAAGCTGACGGACGAGGAGATCGGCCTATATATGCTCGGACTCAAAAAACAGAGCCGGGAAGAGCTGGAGGAGGCAATGAGAGAATGAAGATCAGCCGAAGGTTTACTCTTATCCGAACCCTTATGGCAATCCTAATCGCCATGGCAATGACCCTCGTTATTGTGTTTCTCGTAAGCGATACGCCGCTCGAGGCTATCAAATACTTCCTTATAGGACCCGTCATGAAGGCAAGCCGACTGGCGAACGTGGTGGAAACGATGCTCCCGCTTTTGTTTACTGGTCTTTCGGTGTCTCTCATTGCCCGCTCTGGGGTGTTCAACCTGGCAAGCGAAGGTTCGTTTTTCATCGGCGGCTCCATGGCGGCGCTGTGCGCATGTTTGCTGAACATTGGGGGTGTGATGCTCCCGGTGGTGAGCCTAGCCGTCGCCGGTGTTGCCGGGATGCTGTGCATGCTCGTCCCGGCTGTGCTCAAGCTCCGGTTTAACGCCAGCGAGATCGTTTCCTCGCTGATGTTCAACTATGTCGCGTTCTATCTTGGCTCCTATCTAATCCGCGTTTTCGCGCGCAACCCCGATTCCGGCTCGCTCCAGTCGCTGCCATTTCCGGAGAATGCAATTTTACTGCGGCTTATTCCTGGAACGAGAATCCATTTCGGCCTCATTGTTGGCGTTTTGCTGACTGTGTTTGTGTGGATGTATCTTTACAAAAGCCGCTGGGGCTACAAAATGCGTCTTTCCGGTAGCAACAGTAAGTTTGCCACGTATTCCGGCATTGAGGTCGGGAAATCCATCCTGATTGCACAGGCGCTGGCTGGCCTGGCCTGCGGTATAGGTGGCGGATGCGAGATGCTCGGCATGTATTCGGCGTTCAAGTGGGTCACGGCACCCGGCCCTGGCTTCGGCTGGGACGGCATCATCGTGGCCACACTCGCAGGGAACAATCCGGCGCTTGTCCCGGTGGGGGCGTTCTTCCTTGCGTACATGCGCGTTGGCGCAGATATCATGACGCGCATGACCGATGTCCAGAACGAGATCGTTTCGGTCATTCAGGGCGTTGTCATCATTCTTATTGTCGCGAAGCGCTTTCTCGGCAAATGGGAGAAACGAGCGATTTTCAAAGAGGCAACGGCAAACGCAAAACACGGGGAGGAGGCTACATCATGAGTCAGGCTCTGCATTTGATATTGACCCCGACATTCCTTGCAACCGTTATCCGCATGACGACGCCGATCCTCTTCGCGTGTCTGGCGGGTATGGTCGTAGACCGGGCGGGCATGATGAATCTCGCCGTGGAGACAACGATGCTGATTGGCGCATTGATGGGCGTTTTGATCAGCGCCTGGACGCACAGCGCTTGGATCGGCCTTATCGGCGCGGTTCTCATGGGTGTTTGCGTGTCCGCCGTTATCGGCTATACCGCGCTGGTATTGCAGGCGGATATGTATATGAACGGCGTCGCGTTCAACCTGATGATGAACGGCGGTACGGTATTCGTATTGTATCTTGCCGTGGGCAGCAAGGGAATGAGCACCGGCCTTCGCAGCGAGGTGCTTCCCCAGATCACGCTTCCGCTCATTGAAAAGATCCCCGTGCTCGGGGAGATCCTTTCGGGACAGAACGTGCTGACGTATATTGCGGTTGTATGCCTTGTGCTGATGTACTATTTCCTATTTCGAACGAAGTTGGGACTTCGTCTCCGTCTCGTCGGAGAGAATCCTGCTGCGGCGGAGTCAGTCGGCATTAATTCGGTTCGCATGAAAATGCTGGCCATGTGCATCAGCGGCGCGATGTCTGCGATGGGCGGATGCTTCCTCTCGATGGGCTATGTTTCCTGGTTCCAGGCCAATATGACCAGCGGCCGCGGCTTTATCGGCATGGCGTCGTCCTCGCTCGGCGGCGCGGCACCGCTCGGAGGCCTGCTCGCTTCATTACTTTTCGGCACGGCGGACGCCGTTTCCAACACGCTCAGCACGCTGAGCATCCCTTCTGAGCTCGTCTCCATGATCCCCTATGTTGTTACTATCATCGGGCTCGTCATTTCCTCCGGCGCAGCGCAGAGAAAGGCAAATAGAAGAAAAGCCAAAACGCAGACAACTGTATAAATAGGAGAGATAATAATGATAAGTTTTCTGGACGATATGATTTCGGCTGAGCAGGGCTCAATTGCCGAAACGGTCCTTCTCCCCGGCGACCCGCTGCGGGCGCGGTACTTGGCGGAGAACTTCCTCGAGAAGCCGGTGTGCTACAATACGGTCCGAGGAATGTACGGCTTTACAGGGCTTTATAAAGGCACACGTGTCTCCGTGCAGGGAAGCGGCATGGGCACAACGGCCGTTATGGAGTGCGCATATCAGCTCATCGAAAAGCACGGCTGCCGCAACCTGATCCGTATCGGCACCTGTGGCAGCGACGACCCGTCCGTGCACGTTGGCGATACGATTCTGTCTACGGCGTCTATGAGCATGTCCAATAACATGGTGGGCGAGTTCGGTGCCTATGACTACATCCCGACGGCCAATTTCGCTCTTGTCAAAATGGCGTACGAAGTGGCAAAGGAAAACGGCATTCCGGTTCGTGTCGGCCCGACAAAGTGCAACGATGCGCTCTATGCCGAGCGTGATGGGATTCCTCCGTATGTGCTCAACCCGACGAAAGGCTATGCGTTTGTAGGCGGCGAGATGGAGGGAACGGGACTGTTTGTTGCGGCGTCGCACTATGAGCACGTCCGTGCCATGCTGCTCGTGACATGCAGCGATCACCAGCTCTACAAAGATGAGGATACCCCTCTGGCGCTGCGGGAGAGCAAATATGTCAATATGATGAAGATTGCGCTCGAAGTTGCGCACAAGATAGATAAGGAGGGACGATAATGGGGCTTTGTCTTACCGGAACCAAAGAGGATGTAGCCGATCTCGTTTTTCTGACAAACGACTCGCTTAACGTGGAGTGGGTGGCCTATAACCTGCTCAGCGACGTACATTTTTATAACGACATCCGCAATATGCGCGGCTGTACTGGTTTCTATAAGGGACAGCGCGTAACATTTCAGGGCGAGGGGCTTGGCTCGGTCAATGCCGCGATGTATGCCGTGGAGATCATGCAGGAATTTGATGCCAAAAAGGTCGTCAAAATCGATCTCTGTAAGGCGCTGCGCAGCGATATTCTCCTTGGGGATCTAATCCTTCCGCAGTCGGCACATACGACGAGCGGCATCAACCGCCGCCGCTTTAACGGTCTCGTTTTCCCTGCCGTTGCAGACTTTGAGATGCTCAACGGCATTTATGACGAG
>CAVIVK010000315.1:0-6321 GCA_963645975.1 Bifidobacteriaceae bacterium
TCACTGTGCCGTCGGCAAGAGTGATGGCGTAGCCGTTAAAGTTGATGGTACCGCTATTGACAAGGCTCGTGAGCGTGCAGTCGCCGGTCAGCGTCCAGACGCAGCCGGAGCCGATCGTCACGACGGCGTTATCCGCCACCGCCGTACCGCCCTCGGCGTTCTCCACAATGTTGATTGTGCCGGTGAAGGTGCTGCCGTTCTGGAGCGTCATCGTGAGCGTGGAGATCGAATCGACGAGAATGTCGCCCTCGAGCGTCTGCGCGTCGGCGGTAAACTCGACCTGCGCGCCGTTGCTGCCCGCCGTGCCCCAGCCGTGGGAGGCGGAGTTGCCGGTCACGCGGAGGAGACAGCCCTCCTCGTCCTCGTTGACGATCGTGACGCCGGAGAGCGTCAGCACGCAATGGGTGTTCGTCACATAGATGAGATCACCGTTTTTACCGGTAAGTGTCCCGCCGGTCATGGAGAAGGTGGAGGTGCCGACGTCGGCGTCGCCGCTCATGGACTGATAGATCATCACGTTGTGGACGTTTTCGTCGGAGCTCGTGCCTTTCGTGTCGCTCATGTTGCCGGTGACGTCGCACCCGACGAGCACGATGGAGTTCTTGCCTTCAATGACGAGCGCCTCGGAATTGTTCGCGGTGAGCTTCGCATCGGAAACAGTAATGTCCGCGGTGGAATAGACGGCGGGGGAATTGTAGCCGTTCGAGGTATACGTCCCGCCCGTCACATTCACCGTGCCGCCGCCGCGGTCGGAGCGGATGGCGGCGGAGGAGTTGCCGCTCGTTTCTACGGTGAGGTTGGAGGCGTTCGTTGTGCCGCCGCCGGTCGTCTGGATGCCGCCGGAGTTGTCGGCGGTCGTCGTGATGGTAGAATCAGAGATGTTCACGGTCGTGCCGCTGCCATAGCTGAATACGCCGTTGCCGTTCTGCGCGGACGAGGTCACCGTGGCATTTTTGATGGTTACGGTTGCGCCGTTCGTGGCGAGCAGGGCGGCGTTCACGCCGTAAAAGTCACCGTTTTCGGTATTGGACGTTGCACCCGCGCTCTTCTCGACGGTGACGCCGTCGAGCGTGACGGCAGCCCCGTCCACGCGCAGAGCGTTTTCGTCGTCGCCGGTGGAGGAGTACGTTGTGCCGGAGTACGTGCCGTCTTCGGTGATCGTGTTCGCGCTCGAGCCCTGTGTCACCTCGCTGCTGCCGCCGAAGCCGCCTTGGCTGCTGGGAGCACCGCCCTGGCCGCCGGGCTGACCGTCCGGTTTCTCGCCCGACGCACCGTCCGGCTTCTCCGGGGGCTCGCCGTCGGGCTTTTCACCCGGTTCGCCGTCCGGCTTTTCCGGCGCATCCGCCGGGGCGGAAGCGTCGGCGGACGTGGCCTCTTCATTGTCCGTCGCCGCGGTGGGCTCGGACGTCGTTACTGGGGTGTTTGTCGTGCTGCCGCACGCGGCGAGCGAGAACAGCATTGCCGCGGCACAAAGGATCGCGAGAATTTTTCTTGTCGTTTTCATAAGGAATGACCTCCTTTTCGTTTCTGGCGTCAGCATACGGCGGCGAGCTGAAAACAAGCTGAAAAAGTTGACCGTCTGTGATAAAATAAAAAGGAAAGGAGGGAGAGAAATGGAAAAACCGTCCAGGCGCACGGCGCTGTACCATCTGCCGGGGCTTTTTGAGTTTTACGAATTTTACCGCGTCTTTCTGCCGCTGTTCCGGGAGCATCGGACGTGGTTTTACGATTGGTGCGATATCGGCTCGATCTACGGCGCGCCGGCAGACTGCCTCTGGGGCGGCGGGCGCGCGGGCTTCGGGGACGACGAGGCGCGCGAGGTGCTCTCGCTGCTGCGCGAATACGGCATTTCGGCGCGTCTCACGTTCAGCAACTCTCTGTTACAGGAGGAGCATCTTTCGGATGCAAAGTGCAACGCCCTCTGCGCGCTTTTTAATGATAGCCAAACGCCGCAAAACGGTATCATCGTTCATTCGGAATTGCTGCTTTCCTATCTCCGGCGAAAGTATCCCAATTTGTACTTCGTTTCCTCCACTACAAAGGTGCTGACGGACTTCCGGGCGTTTGAAAAGGAGTTGGAGCGGGACGAGTTTCGCTTTGTTGTGCCGGATTTCCGGCTGAACCGGGCGATGGACAAGCTCGGTGCGCTGCCGCGCGCGGAGAAGGACAAGGTGGAATTCCTCTGCAACGAGTGCTGCGACTTTCGCTGCGCCGAGCGGAGAGCGTGCTACGAAGCGGTCAGCCGTCAAAATCTCGGCGAGGACGTGGAGCACCGCTGTGCCGCGCCCGGTGGCGCGCGGGGCTACCGGTTTTCGGAGGCAATGAAAAATCCGGGCTTCATCGGCGCGGCGGACATCCGGGATACGTATCTGCCCATGGGCTTTTCGCATTTCAAGATCGAGGGCCGCGGTCTCGGCAGCGCGCTGCTGCTGGAATTTCTGCTGCACTACATGACAAAACCGGAGTACCATCTGCCGCTGCGCGAAGAGATATATCTTGACAGCATGCTGGATCTCTTTTGAGATGCAGGTGAGGCAAGAAAAAGGGATCCGTGCCATCGGCTTAGCCGGTGGCACGGATCCCTTTTTGTGTTCTCAAAGCATAACGTCCCCGGAATTTGGCCCCAATGTTTGTCCGGTAAAGATGTTCCCGTCCGGGTCCGAGGCCAGAAGAAGGGCGGCCGGCGCTACTTCCCTGGCAAGACCGAAGCGCCCCAAAGGCAGCGACGCCAGCTTTTCGGCGCGCCATTCCTCGGTCGTGCCGTTAAAGAAGAAATCTGTCTCGATCGGCCCAGGCGCAATGCAGTTTACGGTGATCCCCGTATGTCCCACTTCTCTCGCCAGAGATTTCGTCAGACCGATGATCCCCGCCTTGGCCGCACAGTAATGCGCACAGTTTACGCCGCCGATTTGCCCGAGCTGAGATGTGACATTGATGATGCGCCCGCTTCCGCGCTCTAACATGTGCGGCAGGACAAACCGGTCGCACAAAAATACCCCGCGCAGACTGACTTTGACCATCTCGTCCCAATCATCTACGGCCATATCAATGAAACGGCTCTGGCGGTTAATGCCGGTGCTGCAAACAAGAATATCAATTTTGCCGAACGCCTTCAACACCTCTTCCGCCATCGCCTGAACGGGTTCGGGCTCGGAAACGTCGGCCTTTACGGTGATGATACGCCCGCCATATTTCCGGCATTCCTCCGCCAGAAGTTCGGCCTGCGATGCCCGGCTATGGTAGTTGATGGCAATATCAGCGCCCTCCTTGGCAAACAGCCGGACGATTTCCGCACCTATGCCGGACGCGCTGCCGGTAATGAGGGCGGTTTTTCTTTTCAGCTTCAACCAATGTCACCTCCAAAAGTATTATTTAACATAGTTCGGGTGCCTATCGATCCAGCGCATATAGTCATCAAACGATTCCTTCAGCCCGAATGTCGATACAAACCCGGTGTCCTCCCGGATGCGCTGGGAGGACATAGCTCCATTGTCTGTTGCCTGATTGATGCACATGTTCACCGGCGCGCCGCCGGATGCCATACCGTGGCGGAACGCGGGGAAGCGTTCTTGCAGAAGATCACACCATTCGGAAATCTTCCAGCGATTTCCCGAAGAAAGGGGATAGACATCGTAATGAAGCTCTGGCGCGGTAAGCAGCCCGTAGACCGCCTCCGCAAGCTCCGGCCCATAGATCCACTCGCCCGAGTAATTCCTGAGATAATACGCCGTTTCTCCGCGCTGCGCCAACGCTGCTGCCTGGTACGGCAGACTCATGTGAGGCCGCACGCCGCTATAGTGCTCCCAGGGGCCGTATACATCACCGATGCGGACAACACAGCCGCGTATTCCGCCCGTTTGCCGATACCGGAGAAAAATTCTCTCGGCAGCGAATTTGGATATTTCATAGATCACCTGCGGGTCAGCCGTTGTCTGGCCTTCCACAAGAACATCGTTTGTCAGCGCCGCCCGGCCATACGCCGAAATGGAGCCGAGCATCAAAAACCGTCCGGGAATTTGGCCGGCCATGGCCGCGTTGAGAACGGATATAGTTCCGATGCAGTTCACCTCTATGGTGGTTCGCGCCTGCGTCAGATCCGACTCGGCGCCGGGAGTGATCGCTGCGGCGTGAATGATATCCGTGATGGCGTATTTGACGATTGTATCTTTTACTGTGCGCTCTTCCGTGACATCACCAAGAACCACGGAAAGCCGTCCGCCGGCCGAGCAAAGCTCGGCCGCCTGCGCTTCTTTTAAAGGGTGTCGGGCCAGCAGCACGACATGGCAGCCCCTGGACAAAAGCTTCTGGCAGACGTTCATTCCAACGGAGCCGGTGCCGCCGGTAAGCAGAATGTTTCTTGCATTGTCCGCTGTATTCGCCGTCAATGGTTTCTACTTCCTTTCGCTGAAAAAATCACAGGGCGGGCGCGCCGCGCTTTATCAGCTTCCCGCGGAATGACGTGCCGGTGAATTTGCCGTTTTCGATGATGAAGTTCCCGCGGACGATCGTATGCACAACCTTGCCGGTGAGCTCCATTCCTTCAAAAGGCGTATATTCGGTTTTCATGTGATGATCCGCAGCCGTGCGAATGCGTTTGGCCTTGGGGTCAAATACGACGATATCCGCGTCGCTTCCGGGCTGAATGACGCCCTTTCGCGGATACATGCCCATGAGTTTCGCCGTTTTTGTCGCGGTGAGATCTACAAACCGGTTGAGGGAGATGCGCCCCTTTGCGACGCCTTCGGAGAAGAGAACAACGCCGCGGTCTTCCAGCGTGGGAAGCCCGTTCGGGATGGACGGGAAATAGTCCTTGTGCGCCAGCTTCTGCGCCGTGGAAAAATCGGTGTGATCGCTGTTTATGAGATCAACCATCCCGTCCTCAACAAGCGCCCAGAGCGATTCCTGCTCCTCCTTGGAACGGATAGGGGGAGAGCATACGAAATAGCACCCGTTCTCGCCCTCGTACAGATCCTCGGTGAGCGTAAGGTAGTGCGGGCAAACCTCGACAAAGACCGGAAACTCGCCCCGGTATTTCTGCAAAAGCGTGCGGGTCTGTCCGGTGGTCATGTGCGCGAAAATGATCGGCGCTTTGGTTTCCTCCGCAATGGCAACAACACCGTGCATGGCTTCCGTTTCTGTGATCGGCGGGCGGCAGCAGGCGTGATCCCACGGCGTTGTCCGACCGGCTTTGATCGCTTCGGAAATGTTGTGCTCGATCATGTCAGCGCTTTCGGCGTGAACCAGCGCTATACCGTTTTCCTCGGCGACCATTTTAAGAACTTCGTAAACGCCCTCTTTTTCCATCATGAGAGAGCCGCGGTACACGGTGAACAGCTTTACGGAGGTGAATCCGTTGCGCAGCATTTCCCGTACCTCGGCATAGTGCTGCGGGTCTGCTTTGTTGATGCAGGGATGAAAAGAATAATCGACGTAGCAGTTGTTTTCCGCCTCGGCCAGCTTCCGGTCCAGCGCCATTTTCGGCGTTTCGCCCTCTTTGAGAAAAGAGAAATCGACGATCGTTGTCGTTCCGCCGTATGCGGCGGCTACGGTTCCGGAGGGGTAATCGTCCAGCGAATTAAACTCCACACCGGTGCTCGCGATGTGCGCATGGGAGTCGATCATTCCCGGAAAAACGTACATTCCTTCCGCGTCGACGATTTGCTTTGCTTCGGCAAAGGAAGCCGCATCGCCAAGGGCAACGATGATCCCGTCCTTGACGGCGATGTCCGTCTTTTCCGCCCGGTCCGCATTGACGACAAAACCGTTTTTTATGATAAAATCAAGCATTTGATCTTCCTATCTCCGTTAAAGTGTCTGGTAGACTTCCTGGTTTCGCGGAGCGTGGAACGCTTCTTGACGTTCCACGCTCTATGGGCTTTTTCGATGCGGTTAATTTGTCTTGCTGACGGAAGCAATCTTGTCTGCGATGTTTACATACTGCAGCGGCTGATCGTCGGCCCAGTACACCCAATCGGTTCCAACAACGTCGGCATCAACGACCAGGCACGGAACCTCAATATTGCGGTTTTCCAGCTCGCCCTTTTCCAGAAGCTCGTACATTTTTTCAACCATGACGCGGTTGATGGTAGCCACCATCTGCACGGTGGAAGAAACGGCCTCGCCGGCCTTAATCAGATCGCAGAGCTCGTCGGAGCCGTCAACGCCGACGATCTTGACCTGACCGGTCACACCGGCGGTTCGGACGGCGGAGGCAACGCCGACGGCGTTCGGATCCTGGAAGCACCACGCGCCGGTGATGTCCGGATCGGCGATCAGGAAGTTGCTCATGACCTCAAAGCACTTTTCTGCGGTGTGCGCGCC